>SZOV01000128.1 GCA_030263375.1 Deltaproteobacteria bacterium PRO3 | reverse complement strand
CGCAGCCGAAGACGGTGAGGATCTTGGGCGGATTGAGGTTTTGCAGGGCGCCGAGGACGTTCTTGAGCGCGTCCGGCGTGTGGGCGTAGTCGACGAAGACGTGAATCCCCCTGTCGTTCTCGATGCGCTCGAGGCGGCCGGGGACGCCCTCGAAGGCGGCGACGGCGTGGACGATCGTCTCCAAGGGGATCTCCAACGCCGTCGCGGCGGCGGTGGCGGCGAGGATGTTGGAGAGGTTGAAGGCGCCGATCAACGGGGACCGGAATTCCGCCACGCCCTGCGGCGTCGCGATCACGGCCTGCGTGCCGCTTAGGTCGGAGCGCCACTCGCGGGCGTAGAAATCCCACTTGCTCTGCGCCATGGTCGAATAGGTCCAGACCGGGACCTCCTTGACCGCGTCGATCAATTTCATGCCGTAGCGGTCGTCCGCGTTCAGCACGGCGCGCTTCGGTCCCTTGCCGCGCGGCAGCAGCTGCAGAAAGAGCCGCTTTTTCGATTCGAAATAAAGCTCCATGCTCTTGTGGTAATCGAGGTGTTCGGGCGTCAGGTTGGTGAAGACGCCGACGTCGAAGAAGACGTCCTCGACGCGCCGCATGTCGACCGCGTGCGAGCTGACCTCCATCGCGACCACGTCGACGCCGGCGGTTTTCATCTCGCGGAACAGGCGCTGGATCTCGATCGACTCGGGGGTGGTGTGCGCGTTGGGCAGGTTGACCCCGTTGTAGCGGCAGCCGATGGTACCGAGGATGCCGGGGTTCTTGCCCGCGGCCTGAAAGATCGCGCCCAACAAGTAAGTGATGGTGGTTTTGCCGTTGGTGCCGGTGACGCCGACCACGGGGATTTCCTTCGTGGGGTCGCCGTGCCAGCGCGCCGCCAGGCGGCTCAAACTGGCGCGGCTGTTCTGCACTTTGAAGACGGGGACCTTCTTGGCGACGGGGACCTCGCGCTCCACGACCAGGGCCGCGGCGCCGCGTTCGAGGGCGTTGTCGATGAAGTGGTGGCCGTCGATCTTGGTGCCGTGGATGGCGACGAAGAGGAAGCCCGGCTTCACCTCGCCCGAATGGCTGCTCAAGCCCGCGATCTCGACGTCGGCGAAGTGCCGCTTCTCGAGGAAGGGGAGGTCTTGGATGAGTTGCGAAAGTTTCATGTTCAAATCGGCGGCTCGCAGTCCAGGACGATCTCCGCCCCCGCTTCCGCCGCGCCGCCGGCCTCGGGCTCTTGGCGGTTGCAGATGCCGCTGCCCCGGACCTTCACCTTGAAATTCTTCGACTGGGCCTTGCGCAGGGCCTCCCGCACCGACAGTCCGGTCAGGTCGGGAACGGCCTGGTTTGCCTCGGCGGCCGTCGACTCGTCCTCGCCGGGAATCGCCTCGACCGGCGGCTTTTCCATCGCCGCCGCGACGCGGTCTTCGCGCTCTTCCTTGGGAGCCTTGCCCGCGGCCTTCGGGCCCTTGGGTTTCTCGGCCTTGCCCTGGGCCACGGCCTCCCGCGCGACGCCGTCCGGGGGCGTCTTCAGGTAGGCCAGGCTCTGGCCCATGATCTCGCGGAAGGGCGGGGCGCTGACCAGACCCCCATAGTAGTCTCCCTTGGGTTCGTCAATAGACACCAGGACGACCAATTTCGGGTCGCGGGCGGGTGCGAAACCGACGAAGGAGGCCAGGTATTTGTTCTTGGCATAACCCTTGCCGCCCGGCGCGACCTTTTGCGCCGTGCCGGTCTTGCCGGCGACCTGGTATTCCTCGAGCCGGGCTGCGGTCCCGGTGCCGCCCTTTTGCACCACGCTCTCCAGCATCCGCGCGATGTGCCGGGCGGTGTCCTCGCGGATGACCCGGCGTAGGACCTGAGGGCCGAAGCTCTGGACGACGTTGTTCTGCGAATCTCGGATCTCTTTGAGGAGGTAGGGTTTCATCAGAGAGCCGCCGTTCGCGATTGCCGCGTAGGCGGCGGCGATCTGCAGCGGCGTGGTGGAGATGCCCTGGCCGAAGGCCATGGTCCCCAGTTGCAGGGTGCCTAAATTGTTCAGCGAGGCCATGATGCCGCCGACCTCCCCGGGGATTTCGATGCCGGTTTTCTGGCCGAAGCCGAAGTCGCGGACCATCTCGTAGAAGCGCTTTTTGCCGACAAGCTGCGCCAGTTTGTAGCTGCAGATGTTGCTGGAGAACTTGATGATGTCGTTTAAGTTGAGCGGGCCGTGGCCGTGGGTATCGTTGATGGTGAATTTTCCGACCTGCATCGCGCCGTTTTCGCAGTGCAGGGTCTTGGTCAGGTCGAAGGCGCCTGTCTCCAACGCGATAGCCGCGGTGACGGCCTTGAAGGTGGAGCCGGGCTCGTAGGTGTCTGTGACCGCGCGGTTGCGCCACTGGGAGGGTTCGTATTTGTAGTACTCGTTGGGATCGAAGCTGGGCTGCACGGCCATTCCCAGGACCGCGCCGGTATGGACGTCCATGACGACGGCGACGCCGCCGACCGCCTTGGTCTTATCCACGGCGGCCTTCAGCTCGCGCTCCGCAAGGTATTGGATGGTCTTGTCGAGGGTGAGCACGAGACCGTTGGGATGCTCCAGGCCCATCAGGGCGAAGGGAGAATAGGAACGTCCCTTGGCGTCCTGCTCGATCAGCTTGGGCGGATCCTGGCTCTTGAGCACATCGTCCTGCGCCATCTCGAGGCCGGAGAGGGCCTGCGCGTCGTAACCGACCGCGCCCAGCACGTTGGCCGCCAGGGAGCCGTTGGGATAGAAGCGCTTGTACTCGGGCAGGGTGCCCAGGCCGGGCATCTTGAGGCCTTTAAGCTTCGCGCTCTCCTCCTCGCCGAGCCGCCGCTTGATCCAGACGAATTTTTTCTTTTTGTCGTCGATCTTCTCGAGGATCTTCCCCTCCTCCATGCCCAGGACGGGGGCCAGGGCCCGCGCGAAGGCCTTGGGGTCCTCGATCAAGTGGGGGGAGGCGTAGACGCTGTCCACCTGCAGGTCGATGGCGAGGGTGTCGCCGTTTTGGTCCATGATGGTGCCGCGCTTCGGCGCCACCACCACCTTGCGGCTGTATTGGTTCTTGACCAGGCTGGTGAGCTTTTTGTTGTCGGTCAGGTGCAGCTCGAAGGCGCGCGCCGCGACCAGCGCGAAGGCGAGGAAGAAGAACAGGCTGACCGCCGCGATCCTGAGCCTGATTTTCTTGTGCGAGAAACTTTGCTTGAGCGGGTTTTGGATCATGACGGTTTAGGGCATCGGGTCGAGCATCACCGCGGGAACCTTGTCCTTGCTTGGATAGGCGGGGGCCGCGGCGCTCCTGGGCTTGGCCGCACTTTTTTCGCGGGAGGATTCCCCGGAGACGATCTTCGCGACCAAGACCTCCGAGCCCTCCCGCTTCGCGACGCGGGTATCCTGCGGCGCCGGCTTCGCCGAGCTCTTGGCGGCGGGGGTCTTGCCCTCGGGCTTCGCGCCCTCGGACCGGGCCGGCTCGGATTTCTTGGCCACGGTGGCGGATTTTTCTTGGCTTGCAGCGGGTCTCTCGAGGGCCTTCGCCGGTTTCGGCGGGGCCGAATCCTTGGCGGCTGGCACGGATTTCGCCACCTGGGGCGTTTCCACCGCCTTCGCGGCGGGCGAGGGCTTTTTGGCGGGACTCTTAACGTCGGAATTTTTAGCGGCGGCGAGCTTCGGTGCGGCCTTGTCCGCGTCGGATTTTCCGGCGGTGCGGTCCGGGACGACCTTATCCGCGTTGGCGGCCTTGATCGGAATTTCTTTGCCGGGTTCGGGAACGATGGACTTCGCCGCGGGCTTGACCGCCACCTTCGTCTCGGCCGGATTCGCCGCCTTCGGCTCGGAGGGCTTCTTATCGGCCGTCGGAGATTTTTTCTCGGTCGAAGCGGGAGGGAGCGCGGCGGTCTTCGCCGCGGCTTTGGGCTTGGCCTCGGGCGCCGCGGCGGCAAAGGCCTTGGTAGGCTCGGGCTTTTTGGACGCTTCCTTCGCTTCGGAATTCTTGGGGGCGGGCGCGGCGCCCGCGACCTGCGTCAGGGTGTCCGGCTCCCAGCGGGAGAGGTAGAAGACTTGCTGGGTCTTCGGGAGCTCGAGGCCCAGGGTCTCCTTTGCCTCGGCCTCGATGCGGATCGGCGACTTGAGGCGGGCGATATCGAGGCTCAGGCGTTTGTTTTCTTCGATCAGCTGCTCTTTGCGCTGCAGCTCCTGGCCGATCTTGTAGCCCAGGTTGACGGCCTGGATGTGGGTACCGATGTAGAAGATGGCGCAAGCGCTGGCCAGGACGACGAGGGAGACGAAGGCGAACAGAAAGACGCGCCGGGACTTGTCGAGCGGCGAGAAGGTCGGCTGCCGGCGCACGCTCTTGGCATGATGAAGAATGGAAGTGGCACCACGGGCCATGGCTGTCGCTACTCCAGCCTCCGCACCGCGCGTAGCTTGGCGCTGCGAGCGCGGGGGTTGTTCGAAACTTCTTCGGCGCCCGGCCGGAGAGGCTTCTTGGTCAGGATCTGAAAGTTTTCAAAGGAGCGGAAGGCCCATTTGACGATGCGGTCCTCCAACGAGTGGAAGGAGATCACCGCCAAGACCCCTCCGACCTTGAGGAAATCGGGGGGCTTGCTCAAAAACTTGCGGAGCAGGTCGAGTTCGCGGTTGACGGCGATGCGCAGCGCCTGAAAGACGCGGGTCGCGGGATGGATTTTTTGGGCCTTGGAAAAAGGTACGGCGCGGGAAACTATTTGGCACAGCTCGCGGGTCGTCCGAATCGGATTTTCCTCGCGGCTGCGGACGATCAGTCGGGCGATCCGCCTCGCGAAACGTTCTTCCCCGTATTCGCGAAAGATCGCCTCCAACTCTTTTTCGGGGAGGTCGTCTAAAAGCTCCCGCGCCGTCACCTCTTCTTCCAGGTCCATCCGCATATCCAGTGCGGAATCTTGCAAAAAACCGAAGCCTCGCTCCGGGTCGTCCAACTGCAGGCTGCTGACGCCCAGGTCGAGGACCATGCCGTGGACTCCCGCCCAGCCGAGCTCGGCCAGAAACTCTCCGGCGCGGTCGTAGGTGCCGTGCCGAAGTCGTACCCTGTCTCCGAAGCCCGCCAGGCGGCGCTCGGCCAGCGACAGGGCCCTTTGGTCGCGATCGATGCCGAGAAGGCGGCCTTCAGGTGCCGACTTCTCGAGGATCGCGGCCGCGTGCCCGCCGAGGCCCAGGGTGCCGTCGACGTAATCTTGGTCCGCTCCAACTTGTAAAAGATCCAAAACTTCGCCAAGCATCACCGGCCGGTGGAGAGCCTCGGGGGGCGCCTCAGTGCCAGGTTCGGTGTCGTTCTTGGGGCCCATTGAAGCTCATCACCGCGTCGTAGACCGAATCGTAGGCCTCCACGGCCTGGTCGAGGCCGGTGAAGCGGAAGATGTTGCGCGTATAGCTGTTGAGCGAGGCGCACTTCAGGTCGCCGCTCAGGCTGCGCAGGCGCAGGGCACGCTCCAGCAGGCGCGAGATCGTCTTGTAGTTGACGTGCTCGACTTTTTGAAAATTAAGCACCACTTTCACCTTTTTCGAGCTGGTCAGCTTGCGAAGCATGGCTTCCAGCTCCTGCATCTCGAAGTGGGAAACCTCGCCGCTCAAGTGGACGACGGCCACGTCGTCGAAAGTCGTCATTTCAAACATTTTTGCTACAGCCCCAAGTTCGCCAGGTCTTCGGAGGAGCTATCGATCTTCTCTTGCGCGACGCTGAAGACGCTGCTCCATTTTTCCTTCGACCAGATCTCGATCCGTTTGGTCATCCCCACGAAGAGGATGTCTTTTTTTAGGCCCGCGTAGTCGCGCAAGGTGGGCGGAATCACGATGCGCCCTTGCTTGTCGAGAGGGCATTCGACCGCGCCGCTCACGAAGACCCGTTGCAGGGCCTTGACCTCGGATTTGAACTGGGGCAGGGCCGCGATCTTTTCCTCGATCGCGTTCCACTCCGGAACCGGGTACGCCCACAGGCAGTTGTCAAAGGTCGTCAGGATAAGTCGGTTGTCGTCGCTGGCGCTTAAGACCTCTCGGAACTTCGCCGGCAGCGAAGTCCGCCCCTTGTCGTCGATGGTGTATTCGAAGCGCCCGCGAAACATGGCTGCCATTACAATCCCAGAGTTGGGCGCCCGTCAACCACTTTAAACCACTTTAGGCCACGTTTTGGGCTATTTAAACCACCGACCTCAAAAATGTCAATAGGGGGAATGAAAAAAATAATAGAAAAATCGAGAGATTATCCACAGGAGCTCAGGCGGATTCGAGAGGTTCTGTACATCTTTTTGCGCCTGGCATTTTTTCCGCGGGAAAGTTAAGGCCGGAGCATGCCACCTGCCTACGACGCCGTCGTGATCGGCGCCGGCTTTGCCGGCGCGGCGACGGCCTATCACCTCTCGCGTTTGGGCGAGTTTCGAATCTTGATTCTGGAGCGCGAGACTGAGCCGGGCCGCCATGCCTCCGGAAAGAACGCCGCGCTCCTGCGCCAGGCAGTTAGCGACGCGCGGGTCGGCGCGATGGTGCAGGAGACGCTGCGCGCGCTCGAGTCGCCACCGCAGGACTGGGAGCGGAAAAATATCTTCCGCCGCACCGGCTCGGTCTTGCTTGGGGAAAACCGCGTTCTGAAAGGATTTGCGGGCTTGCTTCAAAAACTCGGCGCGGCCTTCGAGCTGCGCGGGCGCGAGGACTTTCCCGAAACTCTGGACGCGGAGTTACGCGCGGAGCTGCGCGCGGCGGACTACGAGGCCTTGCTCTTCACGCCGGGCGACGGCGTCGTGGACGTCGCCGCCTTGCTTTCCAACTTTCTCGATGCCGCGCGCTCGCGCGGCGCGACGCTGCATTGTGGGGCCGAGGTGCGCGGACTCAGTCGCGAGGCGGAGGCCTGGCGGGTGGCGACCGGCGCGGGCGAATTCCGCGCCCGCCTGGTGATCAACGCCGCGGGTCCCTGGGCCGGCGGGCTCGGCGTCGCGGCGGGCCTGCCGGACCGCGGCTTCGCGCACTTTCGGCGGCATCTCTT
>SZOV01000127.1 GCA_030263375.1 Deltaproteobacteria bacterium PRO3 | reverse complement strand
GGATCGGTCGGTTGCGGGTAGCGTCGGCGGCCTGATGAGCACCCGGACCGCCCGCACGATCGCCAACGACAGCCGGTTCTGCGAGTCTCGCACCCTGATGGGCGATCTCGAAGACGACCTGACCAACGACGATGCGATGGCCGCGACGCACGATCAGATCGAGCGCCTGCTCGCGGAGAAGGGCCGCGAGCTGCTGCGGCAGATGATGCAGGCGCACTACGATGCCAGGGCGGCACGCGAACGACGCGTCGAGGTCACCGGCGCCGACGGGGTCGAGCGCACGCAGGTCCGGACCGCGAGCCGCCAGATCGAGACGTTGTTCGGGACCGTCGAGGTGGATCGCCAGCTCTATCAGGCCCCCGGCACCGAAGGGCTCGCGCCGCTCGACGCGGCGCTCGGCCTGCCGGCGGAGAAGTACTCGATGGAGGTGCGCAAGCTCGTCGCCGAGCAGAGCGCGCGAGCCTCGTTCGACGAGGTCGTCGAGCTCATCGGCAAACAGACCGGCGCGCATGTGCCCAAGCGCCAGGCCGAGGAGCTCGCGGTGCGTGCCGCGCAGGACTTCGACGCGTTCTACCAGCGCCTGCTCCGCGAGCCCGAGGCCACCGACGACCTGCTGATCCTGAGCTTCGACGGCAAGGCCATCGCGATGCGGCACGCCGACCTGCGTCCGGCGACGAAGCGGGCGGCCGAGACCACGCCGCGCCGTCTCGAGACGCGGCTGACGTCGGGCGAGAAGAGGAACCGCAAGCGGATGGCGCAGGTCGCGACGGTGTACACGCTCGCGCCGTGGGTGCGCACCGCGGCGGACGTGCTGCACACGCTGCGACCCGACGATCTCGACGCGATTCGGCCGCGGCCGACACAGAAGCGGGTGTGGGCCAGCGTCGAGCACACGCCGCAGCAGGTCGTCGACGACGCGTTCGCCGAGGCGACGCGCCGCGATCCCGAGCGCCGACGGCGATGGGTCGTCCTGGTCGACGGTCAACGCGACCAGCTCAAGCGCGTGCAGCGCGCCGCGCGGAAGTTCGGCGCGGAGGTCACGATCGTCCTCGACATCGTGCACGTGCTCGAGTACCTGTGGCGCGCCGCGTACGCCTTCCACGCGGCAGGGACCGAGGAGGCAGAGACCTGGGTCCGGCACCGCCTGCTCGCGCTGCTGAGCGGCCGCAGCGCGGGCGAGATCGCCAAGAGCCTGCGTGGCATGGTCGAGCGTCACGGCCTCGACGCGAAGACCGCCGCGCCGGTGTTCAAGTGCACCAACTACCTGGTCAAGAACGGCCGGTGGTTGCACTACGACCGCGCGCTCGCGGGCGGCCTGCCGATCGCGACCGGCGTGATCGAGGGCGCGTGCCGATACCTCGTACAGGACCGCATGGGTCGCACCGGCGCGCGCTGGTCGCTGACCGGCGCCGAGGCGATCCTGCGCCTGCGCGCACTCAAGACCAGCGGCGACTTCGACGACTACTGGCAGTTCCACCTCGCCCAAGAGCACGACCGCACCCATCGCTCACGCTACGCCGAGGGTGACGTCCCCAACCCGCTGCCCCGCGAGCGACCGCGGCTCAGGCTGGTCAAGTGATCGACATTGCTCCCGTCGAGCGCCGTCATGATCGAGCCGCACCCGTCGGGGATGAGTCGGTCGAGTCCACCCTCCTCAGATACCCAATGAATGCCGTCATCGGCGGCGTAGTAGATGGTTCCGCCAGCGACGACTAGACTATGGGCCGTGTGCGCGAGGACGGGCACGGAGCCAGGTTCGCTGGCCAATGCTTTCCGCACGCCAAAACGACCGCGCCAGTACAGCCCTCGCTTGCCGACCTCGAGTTCGGAAGCCACTTCGTTAGGGACGACCAGAGTCGAGATCCCAGTCGCGCGATCGACGCGGAAGATACCTGTGGGGGAAGCACGGCGTTCGCCGCAGTGGGTGTCCGACCAAAAGAAATGACGCGCATCTCCGGCAAACGCGAGCGGTTGCAGACCATTTGCTGGGACGGGCAGATTCGGACAGTGCACGCCATCTACTAGTGCGATTCCGAGAACGGCACCGTCGCCGCGACATTCAACGTCGCCGTCGAGGACGTAGGCGTTGATGCCGTTTTCGATCAGGGCCAGCTCGACCTCGCGGGCGACGGTGGATTTCCCCGAGGCGGAGAGGCCCGTCAGCCAAACGACCGCTCCCTTCTGTCCCAGGTGCTCCTCGCGGGCTTGGGGGGTCAATTTGCCGTGGTGCCAGACGATGTTTTGGCTCTTGGGTTGGGCCTGGGTCATGGGAAAAAGCTCCTCAAATAGGTGAATCGAACGAGGGTCCCTCTCTAATGGCCGCGCGCCTTTTCTGTCAATGCCGCAAATTTTCACTCTAGTACTTTTTAAGGAGCACGAAAGCCGGGGCTAAGAATATACGGGTCCTGTCCGGTCTGCACCCCCACCGTGCTCGCAAGCGGCGCTGCGGATTTTGCCAATCGCCAAGCAGTCCATAGGGCCCCCGCCCGGCCACCCGTATATTCTTAGCCCCGGCTTTCGTGATTGATTATAGGTGCTATTTTTTTTGCGGCCCGCCGAAAACCTGGGTGCAGAAGATGCGCTGCCCGTCGCTCGCGCAGCCGACTCCCAGGAATGCGTAGTCCTTGGATAGAATATTTTTTCGGTGGGAAGAGGAATGCATCCAGTCGTCCATCATCTGGCCGGCGATGGCCTTGGGGTCGACGAGGCCCTGGGAGCTGGTGATGGTGTGGAGGTTTTCGCCCACGCTGCGCTGGAGCTTGGGCTGGTATTTCTTGACGCGGTCGACGACGGATTTTTTTTCGGGACTGAAGTGCGAGAGGTAATTCCGCTTCAGCATGTCCTGGGAATGGTCGCGGGCCACCTTCACCAAGATTTCTTCTCCGGCCAGGGGAGCGAGTTTTTTCTTGGCGCGCTGCTCGTTGCTCGACTCGAGGATCAGGCCCTCCACCTCCCTGGAGAGCTCGCCGGGGCTTAGCTTGGGCCCGGTCTCCTGCTGCTGAAGGTGAAAGGGAATGGACTTGGCAGATTTCGCGCCGACCAGGACCGGCACGGATAGACAAAAGACGAAGGCTGGGATAAGGAAAATCGGTCTAAACAAGGGCTTCATGCTCATGGCAACGCCATTAGCACGGAATCGAATCTATGAAAATCGCCACCTGGAACGTCAACGGAATCCGCGCCGCCGCCCGCAAGGGCTTTCTGGACTGGCTCGAGGCGGAGCGCCCCGACGCGGTCTGCCTGCAGGAGACCAAGGCCCACCCCGACCAGCTCGAGCCCGAGCTGCGCAATCCCGCGAGCTACAAGACCTTCTGGTCCTCGGCGAAGAAAAAGGGTTACAGCGGCGTCGCCCTCTTCTTGCGGCGGGAGGCCCTGGCGGTGAAGGAGGGCCTGGAGGTCCCCGAATTCGACGACGAGGGCCGCACCCTGACGGCGGAATTCGACGACTTCATCCTGATCACGGGCTACTTCCCCAATGGCCAGCCCGACCTGGGTCGCGTCCCCTACAAGCTGCGCTACAGCGACCGGATGATGGAGCACGCCCTCACCCTGCGCCGCCAGCTGAAGAAACCCGTCGTCATCTGCGGCGACGTCAACACCGCCCACCGCGAGATCGACCTCGCCCGCCCCAAGGAAAACGAGGGCAACACCGGCTTCCTACCAGTCGAACGCGCCTGGGTCGACAAATTCCTCGCCAACGGTTTCGTGGATATCTTTCGCGAGCTTGAGCCGGGACCCAACCACTATTCTTGGTGGTCTTATCGCTCCGGGGCCCGGCCGAGGAACATCGGCTGGAGAATCGACTATTTCTTCGTCACGCCGGAGTTGCGGCCGCGCGTGAGCAAGGTCTACCATCAGCCCCAGGTCCAAGGTTCGGACCACTGCCCCATCATTTTAGAACTTAAATCCCAGTGACGTACCCAGGACATGGGCCTGGATCCAATTCTTGCCGGTTGGCGTGTCCTTCTCCGCCGAGCTGCGCAACAAGTAGTATAGATCGAAAGTGATCTTATCCTTCCGGAAACCGAAGGTATTGCCGGCCATGACGCGGTTCTGATTGAAATCGCCCTTGCCCGGCTCGAGGAAGATCTCCTCGGAGATGAAGGGCTTGAAGGACACCGGCGAGGTCTTGATCGGGAAGGCGATCCGGAAGCGCGCGCGATAGCGGAAGACGGTGTCGTCCGGGAAAAAACGGATCTCGAAGCGCTGCCGGTTGCTCAACTCGACCGCTCCGAATTGCTTGGAGAGCTCGAATTGCGGAAAAATCCGATTTTCATAGTCCTTTCCCACTTGCTTCTCGAAGCGGTAGAAAAATCCGCCCTTCAACCACTTCAAGATCTTGTAATCGAAGCCCAGCGTGGTGTTGAAAAGCAGATAATCCGAGACGTTGTTCTTGAAGCGATTTTCGGTCGCCCAGTGCAGGGTCCAAGGGCTTTTTCCGAAGGCGTGGCTGATCTTCAGCTCAGTCCAGAGCTGGAAGTCGTTCTCCTTGGCCCGGGCGACTCCGACCGTCGCGAACAGGAAAAAAACCAGCAATATCCCCAATCCCCGTTTCATAAGCGCCTCCTTACCAGGGTCCGTTTTCGGGGAAAAATGGGGGATCGCCAAGTCTTTTTGCACAAGAATCGGTAAATTTATTGTGACATCGCGGGGGATGTCCTTTAATAATTTCCGCGTGAAGAAATTCCTCAAGCAATCTTTTATGGCGGGGGTCTTGACCCTCCTGCCCATCGCCGGGACCATCTGGCTGCTCAAGGCCCTGATCTTCACCGCCGAAGACTTTTCCCGTTCCTTTATCCCGGCGCGATGGCACCCCGAGCAGATCCTGGGCCGCGATATCCCCGGCATCGGCCTGCTGATCGCCTTGATCCTGATCTTGCTCACCGGCACCTTCACCCGGTTTTACCTGGGGCGGAAGCTCGTCGAGATGGGCGACCGTCTCTTCGACCGCATCCCCTTGGGCCGCGGCATCTACAAGGCCATCAAGCAGTTCCTGAACACCGTCGCCGGCGATTCGGAAAAGAGCTTCCGCCGCGTGGTTTTGGTGGAGTTCCCCTCGCCGGGGACTTATGTCCTGGGTTTCGTCACGGGCACCGCCTCCGGCGAGGTCCAAGACAAGACGCAAGAGCGCGTCCTCAACGTCTTCGTCCCCACCACGCCCAATCCCACCACCGGCTTCTTCTTCATGATGCCGGAGCGCAAGCTGACGCCGCTCTCCATGCCGGTCGACGAGGCCTTCAAGCTGCTGATCAGCGGCGGCGTAGTGGTGAAGGAATCCCTCGAGAAATCGCCCCCACAGCCCTAGGCGGCCCCTCCCAACTCCCCCTTCTGAAAAAGCCGTCATTATAAATGAAAATATATTTCATTTAATAATCAGCCCTATATTTAAAATTTCTTTGACATTTCTGGATATTATTTTTAATTTCTCTATTAATTGAAAATTACTTTCTTTTAAGAGGTCCTATGAATTCCGAATGCCGCTCCAAAAACACCTTCGCCGTCTCCCTCTGCCGCAACGGCCACGCCACCCTGCATCTGGGCCGCAGCGCCGTCTTTCTCGACGCCGACGAACTGCGCGCGCTGCTCGACGCCGCCGGAAAGGCCCTGGCCGAATACGACCGGCACCTCGACGCGGAGAACCCCGTCGCAACCCTTGAGAATTTCCGGCCCCAAGTTTCCCACTAGTCTCACTCCGTCGCTCATCGAAAGGAACGATGCATGTCCACGCTTTGGATCACCCCCGAAACCCGCGAGCTCTATGACCAGACCCTCCGACGGGCCGCTTCGCGCCATTTCATCTTCGAATGGTCCAGCCAAGCAGAGGCGGAACGACACATCACCAACACTTTCTTCGCGGCCGCGCAAGTGACCGAAATCTCGGACGGAAGCGCCGCGTCCCTTAATCTGGAGGAAGAACGCATCCTCGATCTCGCCGAGGCCCGGCTGGCGATCGCCGCGCTTAATCGAGCCGCGGACGGGGACTTCCTCATCGCGGCCGACGAGGGCCGAACCGCCTACCAGCGTCTCAACGACACCATTCAATCCATGCTGCCAGCCAGGCTCGCCGGCAGGAGCTATTGCGATTACCTGATGTGGCAGACTTCGGCGCGCGCCGACGGTTGGCGCCGCATCTCCGACGCCATGGTGGCCCGGGAGATTCGCGGAAGTTTCCGAGGAGAAGAGATCGAGAGCATCGACCCGCGACCGGGCCTCGACACCGTCGACGCGGTATTCGCCGCCTTCCTGCTGAATTACCAAGTCGGGGGCAGCGACGAGGACATCACTTGGAACAACGCCATGTTCGCCGGCGGGTCTTCTGCGATCCGCGGATTGGCAGCCTTCTATAATAATTAAGCTTTCCCAAATCACACCCGCTCTAGAGGGGCCCTCCCAGCCGAGGGCCCCTTTTATTAGCAACCCACGGTGGGGAAACCCGATATAATGAAAGTTATTTTCAAAAAAAGCCCAACAAAGAGGCGGCCATGGGGGACGAGTTTTCTTGGAACATCAATAATATAGGCGTTGTCGGCGTCGACCTGGCGAACGACCCGACGGCGATCTGGGGCTTGAAGCTCGATACCGGGGCCGGCTTGCGCCTGGACTGGTTCTTCACGCAGGGCCAATGGGAGATCGGTGACGGACAGGGTTTCCAAAGCCCCCTCGGGGTGGATTCCTTCGACACCCTGGCGCCCTTCGAATATACGCTGAGCGTCGGTCTCAACTACGACGACACCTTCATCGTCCGGCTGGGCCGCCACCACTACGAGCGTACCGAGGTGGAAGGCCTGCTCAACCGCAACGGCTTCCAGGCCTCCGCCAACGCGGCCAACGTCGCGGCCCCGCTGGGCTGGCCCGGCGGCGAGCTACTCGTCCAGATCGAGAAAGACGCCGGGGCCTTGCGCAACCTGATGTTCAACGTCGCCTATTATTACGGCGGCGACAGCTCCCACATGGGAATCCTGGAGGGCCTGGTGTCGCTGGCCTTTACGGAAGAGGAAAACGCCCCGACCCTGACGCTCTCCGGATTCGGGACGGTGCGCGCGGAGGCCCCGGGCGCCGAGTTCGACGTGGTC
>SZOV01000126.1 GCA_030263375.1 Deltaproteobacteria bacterium PRO3 | reverse complement strand
CCCAGGACCAAAAAACTCGAGGCCAAGTCCCGCCCCAGGACGGGCAGGCTCCAATCCTGCTCGCGGCCGAGCGCGGCGCCCGCCAGCCTCCCGGCCAGGGTGAAGGTCGGCGCCTCGACAGCGAAGCCCGCCAGGCCCGAAATCGCCCGCGCGCCGAAGCCGCGCGTCAGAAAATTCGCCGCGGGGGCCGCGCTCAAGCGGCTCAAGGCGGCCAGGCGCGTGAGGCGAAAGGCCGCTCCGGCCGCGCCCATCGCGAAGAGGGCCGTCGGTTCGGAGGCCTCCTGGGCCAGGCGGCGCAGCAGAAACTCGGCGCGCGGTGAGCCGGGCCCGCGGCCCTCGATGGCATCGAGCCTCGCCTGGGCCCTGCTTTGAATTCCGGGAAAGGCCTCCGCCTCGCGGACCAAGCGCGCATAGACCTCGAGGGCGGTCTCCAGGCGCTGCGCGGCTTCCTGGCGCGCGGCAAAGGCCAAGGCGGCCTCGTAGAAGAGCTCGGGAATAGTCTCGCGGCTAAGGGACTCCCACTCCGCGCGCGCGGAAGGGTCCAACCACCGCCCCCATGCGGGATTTCGCTCACCCAGTTCCAATTGAAACCTCATCCATTCTAAGGAGTTAGACGGAAGCTGATCGTCCGGTGCGGCGGGAAGTTGCCAGTAAAAAAAAATCCTACCAACCGAAGCGCCGATGGATCGAAGCGACGAGGTCCTCGTCCAGCTCCCAGGCCTTGAGCAGGCGCTCGGGGGGCCACCACTGGTGGCGCTTCAGGTCGACGGCGCCCTCCCGGTTGAATTTCAATCCCTCCGCCTCGAGCCGGCGGCGCTGCTCCGGGCCGCTGCCGACCCGGTAGGTCGACAGCTTGCCCTGGGCGTTGATCACCCGCTGCCAGGGCAGGCGGCTTTCGGGACCCAGGCGGAACAAGACGCCGCCCACGATCCGTGCGGCGCGCGGCGAGCCGACCAGGGTCGCCACCTGCCCGTAGGTCAGGACCTTGCCGCGGGGGATCTTGGCGACGACGGCGAGGACCTTCTCGGCGAAGGACTCCCCTTCGGTCTTAGGTGTTCGGGCCTTGCCAGCGGTGGAAGAGCGCATGGGGGATCTTCAACAGGTCGAGGACCTTGCCGACCGTGTGGTCGATCAGGTCCTGGACGGTCTTGGGTTGGTGGTAAAAGGCCATCACCGGCGGCACGACGATGCCGCCCATCTCGGTGACGGCGGCCATGTTGCGCAGGTGGCCTAAGTGCAGCGGCGTCTCGCGGGCGACCAAAATCAGCGGGCGCCGCTCTTTGAGGGTCACGTCGGCCGCGCGGGTGAGCAGGTTGTCGCTTAGGCCGGTGGCTACGGCGGCCAGGGTCCGCATGCTGCAGGGGATCACCACCATCGCGTCGACCGGGAAGGAGCCGCTCGCGATCGCCGCGGCGATTTGGTTATTGGGATAATGGCGGTCGGCCAGCGCCTTGACTTGATCGAGGCTCCAGTCGGGGGCCTCGAAGGCCAGGGTCTGCGCCACCGTGTCGCTGAGCACCAGGTGGGTCTCGACCTCGGGGGTGCCCTTCAGGACCTCGAGCAGTCGCACGCCCAGGATGGGGGCGCTGGATCCGGAGATGCCGACGACGAGGCGCTTCATGAGGGCTCCTTTCGGGCCAGCTCGGCGGCCAGGCGGATCGCCGCCTCCATCGAGCCGCTGTCCGCGACCCCTTGCCCCGCGATGTCGAAGGCCGTGCCGTGGTCGGGGCTGGTCCGGACGAGCGGTAGGCCGAGGGTGACGTTCACGCCGTCCTGAAAATGGATCATCTTGAAGGGGATCAGGCCCTGGTCGTGGTACATGCAGACCACGGCGTCCCATTTTCCCTCGTAGGCCTCGTGGAAGACCGCATCGGGAACCTTGGGGCCGGCGCAGGGAAAGCCGCGCCGCGCCGCCTCGGCGAGGGCGGGGACGAGGATCTCCATCTCCTCGCGGCCCAGCAGGCCGTTCTCTCCCGCGTGCGGATTGAGGCCGCAGACCGCGAGCCTCGGCTCGCGGAGGCGAAAGCGTTCCCGCAGGGCGCGGTAGGTAACCTCGACGGTGTCGAGGATCTTCTCGCGCGTCAGCAGCGCGGGGACGCGACTCAAGGGCTCGTGGATCGTCACCAGGCTCACGCGCAGGCGGGGCCCGGCCATCATCATGACGAATTTTTCGGTCTGGGTTTGAGCGGCCAGGTACTCGGTGTGCCCAGGGAAGGGAAAGCCCGCCGCCTGGACGTGGGTCTTCGAGATCGGCGCGGTCACCAGGGCATCGATCTCGCCGGCGCGCCAGGCCTGCATCGCGCGCTCGAGGTAGGCGACCGAGGCCTGCCCGGCCTCGCGCGGGGTGTATCTTTTTTCGGATTTGGAGACCGCGACGGGCTGCAGCTCGCCGGGCTCAAGCCCGGGCAGCAGTTCAGGATCGCCGAAGACCTTGAAGGCGAGACCGGCTCGGAATTTCGGCAGGGCCTTGAGGATGATCTCGGCGCCGATCCCCAGGGGGTCGCCCATGGTTATTCCGATACGCAGCATTTCGCCGACCCGTTCTGTTAAGAGAAATTCTTGATCTGAACGAAATTCTTGCTCTTGAGCTCGCCGACGTATTTTTCGAGCTCTTCCTGGACCTTGAGCTCGAAGACCTTTTCGCGGATCTGCTCGCGCACCGCCTGGTACTCGTCGCCGGCCAGGGTCTTGCGTTCGATGAGCTTGATGACGTGGATGCCCATCTCGGCGCGCACCGGCTGCCCGACCTCGCCCGGCTTCAGCCCCGAAAGGACCTCGGCGATCTGCGGCGCCAGCTGGTTGACCTGGTAGACCGCCGGCACGGCGGTCTGGGCGTTGACGGAATATTTTTTGCCCAAATCCTCGAAGTTGGAGCCGCCCTTCGCCTTTTGGTAGACCTCTTGGGCCTTCGCTTGGGCGGCGACAAGCTCGGCGTCGCCGGCGACGGGCGCCAAGGGCACGATGACCTGGGCCATCTGGACGCTTTGGAAGTTGGCGAACTTGTCGCTGTTGTCGGCGAAGAATTCGTCCAAGTCGGCGTCGGTCACCTTGACCCGGGGCGCGATCACCGCCCCCATGAACTTGACCTTCTTGAGTTGGACCCGCAGGTCGGCCAGGTACTGGTCGAAGGTCATTCCCTTCTGATTGAGCTGTTGGACCAGCTGCTCCTTGGTCATGCTGTTGCGTTGCATGATGTTGCCCAGGGCCTTCTGCACGTCGTCGTCGGTGACCTGCAGCTTCATCTGCTCCATCTGCTGGTCCAAAAGCTTGTCCGCGATCAGCTTCTCGAGGGCCTGGCTGCGGTAGGACTGGAACTTCTCCTGCTTCATCCCCTTGCCCTCGGCCTTCTTGATCTCCTCGAGGTTGGCGGCCATCAGCTTGTCGACCTCGTAGAGGGTGATGGGCTCGTCGTTGACCACGGCGACGACCCGGTCGACGACCTCGGCCTGGACCCGGGGCGAGAGGGCGGCCAGGGTCAGGGCGGTCAAAAATACGGCGGTGCTTTTCTTCATAAGGTCATCCTCTCCAAAACGTCCCGGTGGATCTCGATCTTGGCCTGGGAACGCAGCCTTTCCAAAAGGGATTTGAGATATTGTTCGCGGGCCCGCTGTTTAAGTTGCAGGAAAATCTTGTTGCTCACCTCGGTCAGGTCCTGGGTCCGGCCGGGGGCCTTCTCTATTACCTTAAAGAGGTGGAATCCGTAAAGACTGGGAATAATCGGGGAAATTTCCCCCGGATTCATCGTGAAACAGACCTCGAATTCCCGCGGAAAGCTGCCTCGGGGAATGAAGCCCAAGTCGCCCCCCTCCCGGCGGTCGGGGGAAAGGCTCAAGTCTTTCGCGAGCTTGGCGAAGTTCTCGCCCTGCCGGAGACGTCTCAGGATGGATTCGGCCTTTTCCTTGGTGTCGGTGACGATCTGGCGGACCCGGACGGACTCGGGGACCTTGAACTCCTCGAGGTGTTCTTCGTAATACTTTTTGACCGCCTCCTCGGTGACCTCCTGGGCCTCGGTCCCGGAGTTGGCCAAGAACTTGGCGACGATGAAGCTCTCGCGCCTCAGCTTGAGCCACTCCTCGTTAGAGACCCCCCGTTCCTCGAGCATCTTTTGGAAGGTGGCCTCGGTGTAGCTGCTCTTGTACTTGAGCAGCTCGTCCTGGAACTCCTCTTCGCTGATGAAGGTGCCCTGGGCGGTGGCCTCCTTGAGGAGGAGCTTGCGGTCGATCAGCTCGTTCAAGACCTTTTCCTTGACCTTCAGGAACTCGGAGCGGGAGTTGAGCTTCTCGGGGGGGAATTTCTCTTTCTCGCGGCGGATGGCCTGTTGCAGCTCGCGGGCGGGGATGCCGGCGCCATCGACGGTGGCGACGGTCTGATCGGCGTCGAAGCGGGCGCAGGCGGAAAAAACCAGGGTCACGACGACGATGAGGCATCTTCTAGCCATGTCCCGTGCCTACCAGAGAGTCCCCTTTTCGAGCAATCATTACCCCTCCACCCTCAACCCCGCCAAAAACTTCTGGATCGACTCAATGGCCGCGCCCTCCTTGCCGGGCTTGAAGTTCATCGCCAGCTCCTGCGGCGCCAGCCAGCGGAAGCGCTCGGGCTCGCGGGCGATGGTCTTGGTCAAATCCTCCACCTGGACCGGGGAATTGGGGTCGAAGGTGAAGACGGCGCGCCGGGCCTCCAGCCGCAGCATCCGCACCCAGGCGCGCCGCGCCAGGGCCTTGACCCGCATGACGACGATCAGATTTTGCAGAGCCTCGGGCAACTTGCCGAAGCGGTCGTGGATCTCCTCGGCCAGGGCGTCCAGCTCGGCCTCGTCGGCGACGCTGGCCAGGCGCTTATAGAGGGTGAGGCGCATCGTCGTCTCGGGGATGTAGTCCTCGGGGATCGCCGCGGAGAGCTTGAGCTGCAGCTCCGGATCCGGGGCCTCGCGCCGCACCTCGCCCTTGACGTCCATGATCGCCTCTTCCAAGAGGCGCGTGTAAAGCTCATAGCCCACCGCCGCGATGTGGCCCGACTGCTCGGGGCCCAGCAGGTTGCCGGAGCCGCGGATCTCGAGGTCGTGGGCGGCGATCTTGAATCCCGAGCCCAGATCCGTGTAGCGCTGCAAGACCGCCAGCCGGGCGCGGGCCCGCGGCGTGATCGCCTCTTGCCCGGGGATCATCAAGTAGGCGTAGGCCCGCAGGTTGGAGCGCCCGATGCGGCCCCGCAACTGGTAGAGCTGGGCCAAGCCGAAGGTGTCGGCGCGGTTGACGATCATCGTGTTGGCCGAGGGGATGTCGAGTCCCGACTCGACGATGGTCGTCGAGAGGAAGACGTTGAACTCGCGGTTGACGAAGCGGATCATGACCTCCTCGAGCTTCCCCTCCTCCATTTGCCCGTGGCCGACCTCGACCTTCGCCTCGGGCACCAAGTCGACCAGCCGTTTCTTCACGTCGAGGATGTCCTGAACCCGGTTGTGGATGAAGTAGACCTGCCCGCCGCGCGAGAGCTCGCGCAGGATCGCCTCGCGGATCAGCTGCTCGTTGTAAGGCGCGACGAAGGTCTGGATCGAGAGGCGATCGACGGGAGGCGTGGCGATGACCGAGAGGTCGCGGATCCCGGAGAGCGACATGTTGAGCGTGCGCGGGATGGGCGTCGCGGTCAGGGTCAGCACGTCGGCCAGCTTTTTAAATTTCTTAATCTTTTCTTTTTGCGCGACGCCAAAGCGGTGCTCCTCGTCGACGATGACTAGTCCCAAGTCCTTGAAGCGGATCTCCTTACCCAAGAGAGAGTGCGTCCCGATCACGATGTCCACCTTACCCTTGGCGAGACGCTCGACGACGTCCTGGTATTGCTTCGGCCGCACCATCCGCGAGAGCATCTCGATCGTCGCCGGAAAGTTCTGGAAGCGCGCCCGAAAGTTCCGCTCGTGCTGCAGGGCGAGGACCGTCGTGGGCACCAGGAGAGCCACCTGCTTGTTGTCGAGCAGGGCGCGGAAGGCGGCGCGCATCGCGACCTCGGTCTTGCCGAAGCCGACGTCGCCGCAGATCAGGCGGTCCATCGGGCGCTCCGCATCCATGTCCTGGTTGACCTCGCGGATCGCGCGCAGCTGGTCGGGGGTCTCCTCGAAGGGGAAGGTCGCCTCGAACTCCTCGTAGAGCACCCCGCCCGGGCTGAAGGCGTGGCCGCGCAGGCTGGCCCGCTCGGCGTAGAGCTGGAGCAGCTCGCCGGCCATAGCCCGCAGGGCCTTGCGCACCTTGGTCTTGCTCTTCTCCCAGTGGCCCGCGCCCAGCTTGTCCAAGCGCGGGATGTGGCCCTCCTGGGCCGCGTAGCGGCTGACCAGGTTGAGGCGGTAGACCGGGAGATAGAGCTTGTCGTTGCCCAGGTACTCCAAGAGGAGAAAATCGTTGGGATGTCCGTCGAGGTTGAGCGTCTGCAGGCCGCGGTAGACGCCCAGCCCGTGCTGCTCGTGGATGATGTAGTCGCCCTCGCTCAGCTCCTCGAAGGTGGTAAAGGCCTCGGCCTTGCGCGGCTCCGCCTTCCGGCGGCGCTGCTTCTCGCCGAAGATCTCCTGGTCGGTGAGCAGCGCCAGGCCCTCGCCTTCCCACAGGAAGCCCCGCGAGAGGTGCCCCTCGCAGACATAAATCGTCGGGGCTTGTTCCTTCAGATCCTGGAATTCGGGGAAGCCGCCCGGCAGATCGCGCAGCCTCAGCTCGGCGCGCTCCAACAGGTCCTGGAGGCGCAGGCGCTGGGAGTGCGTGCCCGCCGCCATCAGTATTCGGGTCCCGCTGCGAAGCCAAGCCTTGAGCCGGTCGATCAGCGGCTTCAGCATCTCCTCGCTCAAGTGGGCGTGCTTGAGCAGGGCGCTCAACTCCTCATGGCCGCGCGTGGCGAAGCGGACCACCTCGGGACCGGCGCTCAACTCGGTGTAGGTCCAGGCCTTGCGGGCCTCGAGCGCCGCTTCGACCTCGTTCCACGCCACGAAGAGCTCCTCGGGGGCGACCACCCGCTCGGTGGTGTGGCTGGCCGCGCGCGCGGCCGCGGCCTCTTTGTGCAGCTCCTCGAATTGGGCGCGCCCCAGCTCGGGCTCCACCCACACCGCCGTCGCGCCGGCCGGCAGGTAGTCGAAGAGGGTCGCGGTCTTTTCGTAGAACAGGGGCAGGTAGGTCTCGAGGGCGGGCGGCGCCATGCGGTGCTTGAGGGCGTCGGTGAAGGGTTCGCGCTCCCCCTTCGGAAGGCCCAGGTCGTCGGCGCGCTCGCGAAAGCGTCGCGCGCCCAAGGCGAGCGTCTCCTCGGTG
>SZOV01000125.1 GCA_030263375.1 Deltaproteobacteria bacterium PRO3 | reverse complement strand
ACGCCGATCATCTGGCCGGCAAAGTAGATCCCGGGGTGGGACTTGAGCTCGAGCCGCGGGTTCAAGAGGCGCGGCGAATGGATAAAGGTGTTGCGGTGCATGCTGCCCAGACGGACGAACTCGGCGCGCTCCAAGCCCGGAATCATGCGGAAGACCCGCTGCTGCTCGGGGTATTTCATCCGGGTCTGGAAGCCCACCATATTATAGAGGGTCGCATGCAGGTCGTCCTGTCTCAGCTGGACGACGGCGTGGGGGCGCCTCCCCGTGCGCGGGTCGATCAGCCCGACGGGCTTCATCGGCCCGAAGGCCAGGGTGTCGCGCCCGCGCTCGGCCATCACCTCGACCGGCAGGCAGCCCTCGAAGAACTTCGGCTGCTCGAAGTCCTTGGTGGGGACCTTCTCGGCGGCTACGAGGGCCGCGACGAAGGCCTCGTATTCCTCCCGGTTCATCGGGCAATTGAGGTAGTCCGCCTCGCCCTTGTCGTAGCGGGAGGCGCGAAAGGCGATGTCCAGGTTGATGCTCTCGGCCTCCACGATGGGGGCGATGCTGTCGTAAAAATACAGGTATTCGGAACCGGTCAGCCGGGCGATCTGCTCGGCGAGCGCCGGACTGGTGAGCGGTCCCGTGGCGATCAGTAGGGGCGAACCTGGGGCCGCATCCAGCTCGGTCACCTCTTCATTCACCAATTCGATCAAGGGGTGGCCGCGAATCGCTTCGGTGATGAATTTCGAAAATCCCTCCCGGTCCACCACCAAGGCCCCTCCTCCCGGCACGGCGTTGCAATCGGCCGAGCGCATGACGAGAGAACCCAGGCGCCGCATCTCCTCTTTCAGGAGCCCCACTGCATTTTTTAAGTCCGCCCCCCGCAGGGAATTGCTGCAGACCAACTCGGCAAAATCCCCGGTCTTGTGGGCCTCGGATTTTTTTGCCGGCCGCATCTCGACGAGCCGAACCCGGTGTCCGCGCCCGACAAGCTGCCAAGCGGCCTCGGAGCCGGCCAAACCGGCGCCTACAACAGTGACTTCGGAGGAAAAAGGATTCGACACGCGCTGAATGTAGCGGAAATGGCGGGCGGTGTCAGTATTTTGAAAAAAAGAGCCCCCAACTTGCGTTGGGGGCCCTAGGGGTTAAGAGGAGTGTGGGATATAGGGTCTTTTTAAATCTTTATTGGGTGTACGCCCATGGCTCGAGCTTGGCAAGAAATTTTTTAGCGGGCCCAATTTTGTACAGATATAGGATAGACGAAAAGCCACTTGTGGATAAAGGCCTATTTTCCCTTTTAGGTAGAATATTTATGCCGGGGTGCCGCTAATTAAGCGGCCCTCGAAAGGTCCCCAGATAAACGAAGGCCCTCTCGTCGCGGCTTTTGGCCGCAATTAGAGGGCCTTCTGGGGGTATGGGGTGTTAGGGAATCTGTAAGAACCGCGGCTCCCACCCCAAGCAGGAGCCGCGGTTTTTATTTACTTTTTGGCCTTCCGACGGACGTAACCGAAGACCGCGCCGGGGATCAGCATCAGGCCGAAGGGCAGCAGGCCCTGCAGACCGGAGGCTCCGAGCTGGTTCAGGCTACAACCGGCGCCCTCGAGCATCGGGAAGAATCCGGTGCCGGGGGTCGGGTCGCAGGCGTCGCCGATCCCGTCTTTGTCGGTGTCCGTCTGGTCCGCGTTCGGGACCGTCGGGCAGTTGTCGACATTGTCCGGAATGCCGTCGCCGTCCTGATCGCCGGGGTTGGTGCCCGGGGTCGGGTCGCAGGCGTCGCCCAAACCGTCGTGGTCGGTGTCTTTCTGATCCGGGTTCACGACCACGCGGCAGTTGTCGATCGGGGTACCGTCGGCGCCGTCCGGGATGCCGTCGTCGTCCGAGTCGGTATCCTGGAAGTCCGGGGTCCCGTCGCCGTCCGTGTCGGTCGGAGGCGTGTTCGGATCGTCGTCGTTGTCCTCGTCGTCGTCGGGGATGCCATCGTCGTCGGAATCCTCGTCGCGGAAGTCCGGCGTGCCGTCGCCGTCGGTGTCGACCGGAGGCGTGTCGACGTTGCCGTCGCCCTCCTCGTCTTCGTCGGAGATGTGGTCTCCGTCGGAGTCGTTGTCGCCCGCGTCAGGCGTGCCGTCGCCGTCGGTGTCGGTGCCCGGAGGCCCTTCGCCCGAATCCGGATCCGGATTGCCGTTCAAGCTGTCGTCGCAGATGTTGTCGTTGTCGGCGTCGCCGGCCGTGCAGACGGGGTCCGCCGGCGTGGTGGCGTCGTCGGTGTTCGACGGCAGGCTGTCGCCCACGATGTTGGTCGCGATGACACGGTAGCAGTAGCTGGTCGCATCGTCGACCGTATTGTCGAAGAAGGTGACCGTCGTGCCGCTGCCCAGGACCGCGGGAACCGTGGCGATATCGCTGAACGGATTCCCTTGGGCGCAGAGGCCGTCGGCGCGCTGGACCACGAACTGGTCCTCGTTATTGGAGGAGTCGGTCCAGGTCACCTTGATCGAGTGGCTGTTCTCGGCGGTCGCCGTCAGGTCGATCGGCGTGTTCGGGACGGTGACGGGCACCGCCAGGGTCGAACCGTCGTCGATGTTGCTATAGGGCGAATCGCCGGCGATGTTGAAGGACTTCACGCGGTAGCAGAAGGTAGTGCTCGCAGGCAGTCCCAGGTCTTGGTACTGGATGCCGCCGCCGATGCCGCCGGAGGCCGGCAGGTTGGCGATGGGCGCGAAGGGGTTGCCGTCGGCGCAGGCGCCGGGAGCCCTTTCGAGCACGAAGCCCGCCTCGTTGTCCGCCGTGTCGACGAATTGGACGTCGATGCGGCTGCTGGTCACGCCGTCCGCCTGCAGATTGATCGGGGCGATCGGCGGGACGCCGGGCACATCCAGGGTGGTGGCATCGTCGATGTTGGAGTACGAGCCATTGCCCTGAGCGTTGAAGGGACGCACGCGGTAGCAGTACTTGGTGCTCGGGGTCAGGCCCGTGTCGTGGAATACGGTGGTATTGGGACCGGTGGTCGCGACCTCGGCGAAGCCGACGCCGAGCAAGCAGTTGACGTCAGACGAACGCTCGATCTTGTAGCCGTCCTCGTTGGTCGCATTGTCGGTCCAGGTCACGTCGATCTGCTGCGAGGAGATCGCGGTCGCCGTCAGGTTGGTCGCCGGGTTCGGGACCGTCGTCGGGGCCGGGAAGGTCGTCGCGTCGTCGACGTTCGAGAAGCTGCTGGTGCCGACCGAGTTCTTCGCACGCACCTTGTAGCAGTACAGGGTGCTGGGCGTGAGCCCAGTGTCCTGGAAGCTGGTGCTGTTGGCCGGGATGGTGTCGGTCAGCAGGACGAAGCTGGAGCAGTCGCCCACCGAACGCCAGAGCTCGTAAGCCTCTTCGTTGTTGGCGTTGTCCACCCAGTTCACGTCGATCTGCGTGCTGCTGACAGCGGTCGCGATCAGGTGAGTCGGGTTGGCCGGAATATCCACGGGCGCCGTGAAGGTCTTCGCGTCGTCCTTGTTGGAGTAATCCGAGAAGATGGAGCCGTTGAACTCGGCGCGGACCCGGTAGCAGTAGGTCGTGTTCGAGGCCAGCGGAGGCGTGGGGACGCCCAGGTCGTGGTAGACCGTGACGTTGGCGCCGACTTCGGCCACTTGGACGAAGGTGGCATCCACGCCGGGGTTGGCGCAATCCATGCCGGGCGAGCCGCGCTCGATGGTGTAGCGGACCTCATCCGGGCAGTTGTCCACCCAGCTCAAGTCGATCTGCGAGGCCGAGACGGCGGTCGCGATCAAATTGGTCGGGTGACAGCCGGGTCCGGGGGTCGCCGTGGGCGTGGGCCCAGGGGTACCCGTCGGGGTCGGGGTCGCCGTGGGCGTCGGGCCAGGGGTGGCCGTCGGCGTCGGGCCAGGCGTCGCGGTCGGCGTCGGGCCGGGCGTGGCCGTCGGCGTCGGACCCGGAGTCGGGGTGACGGTCGGGGTCGGGCCCGGGGTCGGGGTGACAGTCGGCGGCGGAGTCGGGGTTTCCGGCAGCTCGTTCTGACAGGTCGAGCTACAGCCGTCGCCATTGACTAAGTTGCCGTCGTCGCACTGCTCGTCCTCGTCAACGTTGCCGTCGCCGCAAAGCGGAGGCGTCGGACGGGGATCGGGCGAATCCGAGGGATCGTCATGCAGTTCGATGGTTCCGGAGAATTCGGAGGTGTTGATCACGGTGTCGCTGCCGTCCTGCTCGGGACGGGAGGCCAGCATCGAGATCTTGACGCCGGCGACCAGGTTGGTGCCGCTGATCAAATAGGAAAAGCTCTTCGTGGTACCCGGCTCGCCGAGCGGCAGGTTGAGCTTGCCCAGGAAGATCTTGCCCTCGCCGTGGGTGTCGCCGTCGCTGGCCTTCACGGCGTAGATCTGGATCTCGGAACCCGCGGGACCGCGGGCCTGGATCACGTAGTTGTTGGTGCCGTAGGGCTGCGAGCGCACCATCGAGGGGAAGGGCAGACAGTCGTTGGGACCGCCGGAGCAGGAACCCGCGCCGGGGCCGGTGGGGCCGTCGGCCTGCAGGTCGATACCCAGGCCGCCGTTGCCGTAGATGCTGTTGAAGCCCAAGTCGTTGAAATGGTTGGAGGCGCCGCCGATGACGGCGATGCCGATCCCGCCGTTGTGCGAGATGTAATTCTTCAGGGTGGGAGAACCGCCGACCTTGTTGCGGGCGCCGTCGATACGGAAGCCGTCGCCGCCGTTGCCATGGCCGTTGCCGGGGTTGGCGGTCGCCTCGTTCTCTTTGGTGGTGCCGACGTAGTTTTTGCTGAACTTGTTGCTGTCGCCGGTCACGACGACGCCGTGGGAGGCGCTGGCCACCACCACGCTGTCGTACATATTGTTGTTGTTACCGTTGATCTCGACACCGATGTTGTTGCCGTCGTTGGTACCGGCCACACGCTTGCGGCCGATGTAAACGCGGGCCAGGGTGTTGTTGTTGCCGTTGACGCAGATACCCTTGCCGCTCGAGGAAATGACGTTGATGCCCTGGACGAGGTTCCCGTTGGATTGGATATCCAGGATGCACTCCGAGGCGCTGATGCGGGAATCGTTGGCCTTCAAGGTGACGTCGACCCCGTCGCCACCCTCGCGGCCTATGATTTGAATCTTGCCTTGGCAGGTGGAAGGAATCACCAGGGGCCCGTCGACCGTAATCACCTTGCTGTCGGGATGGCTGGTGCTCCACTTGTCGAAGTTGATGATGTCGTCGCCCGAGTTGGCGCAAGCTTCCTGAATGGCCTTGCGGAGGGTTTGCTCTTGATAGGTGCAACCCGCGTTTTGGCAGAGGTCATAATTGTTGGGCGGGCTGTAAACCGTGGCTTGGGCCTGGCCGGCGAAGGCCGCGGTAAAAAGAAGCCCGAGGATCCATAAGAAAGCTTTGGGGGTCTTGTTCATAATGAACCTCTTCATAAGTAGACGAGTGGGTTGCATCGTGCGCCTTTTTGTGGACTGCGAGTTTACTATCGACCGCGGTCAGGATTAGTTGCTTCGAAGAAATAAAAGTTTTTTTTGAAGCAACTAATCGGCGGGGGTCGCGATAAACAAGGCAAAACCAGGGAATCCTGGTCTCAAAAGAAGTACATAAATTTGTCCGTTTTATAAACGTTCACTCTGCGGGGGCACAGCCAAGGAGTACGGCTATGACCCCCCCTCTTTCGCGCGACGCGAGCGTCGACGCCTCCGCAACCTCTCCCGATGCCGGGGCCCCGATCTCGGACGCCTCCGTCGATACCTCCAGCAGCCCTAATCCCTCGACCGGCGATGCCGGCACCGACAGCGCTGCGGCCGCGACGGACGACCCTCAACAAGTGACCTTATTCGGCCGCGCCTCGCTGGGGGCTGCGGACCACGGCGGAAGAAACGCCGTGCCCTTCGCCTACCAACCGATTTCGCAATTCGGCGACTGGATCGGCTTCAGCGTCGCGGGCGGCGCCCTCTACGACCTGACCCGAGGCACGGTCCGCCCGCGCCTCGGCGGCCTGCTGGGCTATAATCGGGTGAACGGCGGAGAAAACACCTCCGGAAGCCATGTCAATATGTTCAGCCTCGCCCCCCGCTTCGAGCTCGATTGGAGCCGGGCCTGGGGACGCGGCCCCGTCGCCGGCCCCAGCCGCTTCGGCATCGAAGTCGGCTTGGGCGTGGGCTTCGGCACCTCGACGGTCGACGGCGGCTTCCAGCTCCACGACCAACTGGGCTTCGCCCTGACCCCACGCGCCGATTTGAATCTATTGAATGTCCGCGTCGGCTCCGTCGAGCTGGGCCTCGATTTCTACGCGGCCAACCCCACGGTCTTCGGTAGCGCGCATAACAGCGGCTTTGTCGAACTGGGCGGCGCCCTCACCTTCCGCGGCGCCCTGACCCCGACCCCGACGGTGGTTTCCGAGGCCTGCTCGGTCGACCGCCGCGGCGAGATTGTCCAGCGCATCCACAGCCTCCAGGCCGAAAACGCCGGCCTGCGCGAGGAAAACACCCAAAACGCGGTCTTCCTCGAGAGCATCCGCACCCAGCTGGAAGTCCAGGGCGTGACCCAAGAGCAGCTGGTCGAATCCCTGCGCACCGCGCTGGCCCAGCACATCGAGCGCCAGCTCGGCGGCGAGACCCCGACGCCCCGCGCCGAGGTGGTCGAGCAGCTGCGCCGGCTCTACGGCAGCTACCTGCGCAGCCGCGCGGAGAATCCTGTCACCGATCCGGCCGAGCGCGCCCGCCAGGCTCGCGAGGTGTTTCCGGACGACTTCGACCCCTCGACGGCCGACAACCGCACGATCGCGGCCCGCGCTATCTTCCCCGACGACTTCGATCCCTACTCCTTCCGCGAGGTCACCGGCGTCGACGTCCCCGAGCCCCTGCCTACGGATTGCGACTCCCTGGAGACGCTCCGCACCAGCCTCGAGGACGAGCGCGCCGACCTGCGCGAGCAGCGCGGCTTGATCGACGGCCTGGTCCGCATGGCCCTGGTCCGCTTGGGCGTGCCCACCACGGCGGCGCCTAGCCTGATCCGCGCCATCACGCGGCTCTCCGAGATCCACTTCATCACCGCCCGCCCGATGGGCGCCCCGGACCGCGTCTCCGTACGCGACGCCGACATCGCCCCGATCAACGCGGCGGCGGAGGCCTGGGGCCGCGACCATCGCGGCGAGGTCCGCCCGCAGGCGGAGATCGAGGACGCCTTCAGCTCGATCTTCCCCAGAACGCGCCGGGCCCCCAGCGACACCACCCCGGGCCGCGGCGAGGAATACTCACCCAGCCTCGAGGTCATCCGCGGTATCGCCGAGACCCTGCGTTCGCCCGACATGCGCGGCGCCCACTTCTACATCGTCGGCCATACCGACAGCCGGGGCGACGACGCGATGAACCAGCGCCTCTCGTTGC
>SZOV01000124.1 GCA_030263375.1 Deltaproteobacteria bacterium PRO3 | reverse complement strand
GGGCATCCGGCCCGCCGAGGCCGCAACCGGCTTCGGTTACCTCGAGCGCGGCGAGGCCTTCCGGGAAGGCGATTCCGAATACTTCGCGGTGAAGGCCTTCCACGAAAAGCCCGACGCCGCGACGGCCCGGCGCTACCTGGAGAGCGGGAATTATTTCTGGAACAGCGGGATGTTCGTCTGGGAGCCCCAGGTCTTTCTCGAAGAGCTGGCCCGCCTGCGGCCCGAGACCGCCCGAGCCTTCGAGGCCCTCGCCCTGCGCCTGAGCGACGCGGCCTATCCCCGGCTCCTGGCCGAGGTCTTCGCGGGCCTCGACAGCGTCTCGGTGGACTACGGCGTCATGGAGCACGCCGCCAAGGTCCGCATGGTTCCGGCCTCCTTCGCCTGGGACGACGTCGGGGCCCTGTCTTCCCTCGAAAACATCTTGCCGGGAGACGCCCGGGGCAATCATACTCAGGGTCCAAGCTTTATTTTGGACGGATCCGGAAACCTGGTCCTGGCGGAGCGGCGCGCGGTGGCGCTGCTCGGCATGGACGGCGTGATCGTCGTCGAGACCCCCAACGCGGTGCTGGTGCTCCCGAAGGACAAGGCCCAGGACGTCAAGAAATTGGTTGAACACCTCAAGAACATCGGACGGGAGGACTTGCTGTAATATGAAGATCAACCCCAAGGAAGTCGGCGATATCTGCATCCTGGAAATCGAAGGCGAAGTCGACGCCGAGCACTCCGCGCAGCTGAAGAAGGCCATCGTCAAGGCCCGCGAGGATTACGCGAAGCATTTCATCCTCGACTTAAGCGGCGTGAGCTTCATCGATTCGACGGGCCTGGGGGTCTTGATCTCGCTCATGCGGTACTTGAACGAGAACGGCGGCAAGCTCAAGCTCGCGGGCCTGCAGGACGAGGTGCGGTCGATCTTCGAGATCACGCGACTCTACAAGGTCTTCGACCTGTGTCCCAGCGCCGAAGAGGCGCTGCGGGAGATGCCGAAGAAAAAATGATGAAAACCGCGCGGCGCTTTAAAAAAGAATTGTCCTTCAAGTCCCTCAAGGGGCTCGAGCGTCAGGTGACCAAGCTCCTCAAAGAGCTGGCCACGGTGCCTTTTTTCTCGAATCTCCCCAAGAGCCTGCTCGGCGACCTCAAGCTCGGCATCCTCGAGGGTCTGAGCAACGCCTTCCTGCACGGCGGCAGCGACGCGCGCCGCCCCGCGCGGCTTTCCCTCGAGGCGCTGCCCCGGCGCATCGAGATCCGCATCGAGGACTGGGGGGAGGGCTTCGCCTTCCAGGCGGCCCTGCGGCGCCGCCCCTCCGACTTCGAGGCCAACGGCCGCGGCCTCATCATCCTGAAAAACCTATTCGACTCCGTCCAGTACCGCAAAGGACGGCCCAACCGCCTCGTCCTGGTCCGCAAGCTGGCCCGGCCCAAGAAGCTGGACGACGCCATCGAGCTCTTCAACCTGCTGCAAGAGGGCATCCAGCAGCTGCGCCCCAAGCACCACCTCTACGACCGCTTTCTCGACTTCGTCGTCGAGCGCTTCAACGTCGAGCGGGCCTCCTTCCTGCTCTTTGACCCCGAGACCCAGCGCCTGCGGGTGGCGACCTCGCGCGGTCTCTCTTCCAAGATTGTCTCCAAGATCGCGGTGGCCTCCGGCGAGGGCGTCGCCGGCTACGTCTTCAAGACCTCGCGTCCCCTGCTGGTCAACAACGCCGGCAAGCAGCGCTCGGGCGGCCCCCGGCCGCGCCGCCAGGGCTACCACACCTCGAGCTTCGTCTCGGTGCCGGTCATCGCCTCGCCCATGCACATCGGCGAGGAGACCATCGGCGTCCTCAACCTGACTGACAAGCGCGACGGCACCCGCTTCACCGCCAACGAGCTGAAATTGCTCAACGTGATGGCGGCGCAGGCCGCCAGCGCCTTCCGCATCCGCGACCTGCTCGATACGGTGAAGCAGCACGAGGGCCTCAACCGCGAGTTGGAGATCGTCCACGAGATCCAGTCGCGGCTGGTTCCCGAGCATTTTCCCCGCGTCGGCGACCTCGAGGTTGGCGGTCACTGCCAGCTCTCGATGCGCGGGGGCGGCGACTATTACGACGTGATCCAGGTCGGCGAGGGCTTGCGCGGCGTGGTCGCCGACGTCTCCGGGCACGACGTCGGCTCGGCGATCACCATGGCATCCTTCCGCGCGATCTTCCGCTCGATGGTCTTCGACCCCAATTCCCCGGGCTACCTCCAGCAGGTTCTGCGCTGGGCCATGCATGAAGACCTGATCCGCCTGCATCAGTTCATCTCCTGTTGGGTCTTCGAATACCGGCCCGACGGGGAGCTCCGCGTCTCGGGCGCCGGGCACCCGCCCCTGCTGCACTACCAAGCCTCCCAGAAGAAGTGGCAGACGGTCTTCTCCAACCACCTGCCGCTGGGTCTCGAGGACGAATCCAAGCCGCAGAACAAGAAGATCGATCTGGCCAAGGGCGACTTGCTCGTCTTCTACACCGACGGCCTCTTCGACCCTAGGATGCGGGCCACCGGCTTCGACAAGCAGAGTTTCTGCGAGATCGTGGAGCATCACCTCCACCTCGGGGCCGCCGACCTCGTCCGCGAGATCGCCCGCGAGGTCTCCCCCCATCACCTGGCCCTGCAAAAACCCGACGACATCGCCGTCCTCGTTCTGCGCCGGAGGACCTGATGACCCGGCTCGAGCGTTTCCTTGCGCAAAGCCGCGGCGAATACCGCCGCATGAGCCTCGGCCTGCACCGCATGCGCGAGCTGCTCGAAAAAATCGGACACCCCGACAAGGCCTTCGCCTGCGTCCTGATCGCCGGCACCAACGGCAAGGGCTCGACGGCGCGGATGGTCGAATCGGTCCTGCGCTGCGCGGGCTACCGCACGGGCCTCTACACCTCGCCCCACCTCGTTCGCTTCTCGGAGCGGATCCGGATCGGCGGGCGCGAGGTCTCCGCGGAGCGCCTGGAGGAAATCCTGGCGGATTGGGAGCGCGCCGGCTTGGCCGACGCGGAGGGCGGGATCCCGGCGGGGGAGGGCGAGCGCTTGACCTGGTTCGAGCAGGCGACGCTCTTGGCCTTCGAGGTCTTCCGGCGCGAGGGCGTCGAGTTCGCGGTCCTGGAGGTCGGTCTCGGCGGCCGGCTCGACGCGACCAACGCAGCCGAGCCCCTGGCCTCCGCGATCGTCTCCATCGGCCTCGACCACACCGAGGTCCTGGGAGCGACGCTCGCCGAGATCGCGCGGGAAAAGGCGGGGGTCCTACGCCCCTGGCGCCCGCTGGTCTTGGGCGCGATGCCGGAGAAGGTTCGTGAAGAGCTGCGCCGCCTCGCTTTGGAAGCAGGAGCCTTTCCGATCCTGGCCGGCGAGCCCGAGGGAGAGCCCCGCGATTTTTCCTACGCGGACTTCACCGAACTCTCCATCCCCCTGGAAGGAAGGCACCAGCTGGCCAACGCGGCCGTCGCGATCGAGCTCTTATGGGCCCTGGCGGTGCGGGGCTGGCCTTGGTCCGAGACGGAGCTGCGCGAGGGCCTGGCCGCGGTCTCGCATCCGGGTCGCCTGGAGCGGGTCGAGGGGGCGCCCCCGGTCCTCTTGGATGGGGCCCACAACCCGCAGGCCCTCGAGGCCTTGGGCCGTTATATTCAGGAAAAGTTCCCTGGCCGTCCGGTCTCAGTCGTCCTGGCCATGTCCAAGGAAAAGGATCCCCGCGCCGCCCTCGGCATCTTGGGCGCCTTGAAGCCCAGGTGGTATTTCACCGTCTTTCCCAACGAGCGCAGCCTGCCGCTGGAGCGGTGGCGGGAGTTGGCCGCCGCGGAAGGCCTCACCGGTGATTTTTTCGAAAAGCCCGAGGCGGCCCTGGGCCGGGCGCGCACTGAAACGCCCCCGGAAGGCTTGGTGGTCGCCACCGGATCGCTCTTCTTGGTGGGCGGACTGCGCGAGGCCTTGGGCCTGGATTCAGGAATCGCTTGACGGCTGCCGGGTGGGGCGGGCTATGGACTCGGGGACGCGAATCTTTTAGAGTATCGACATCCCATGACCAAAAAGGAGTGTTTATGAAAAAATTCAGTTTGTTTGCCGCCCTGCTCGCAGTCCTCTTCGCCGCCAATTCTTATGCCTGCGATGCGGAGAAGAAAGACGGGAAGGATAAGGCCCCGCAGGCCCAGACCGAGGGCGGCGCCCCGGTCGCTTCCACGCAACAGTCCGGAAAATAAAGATAATTTATTTTACGAAAACCGCCGCTCCGCGACTGGGGCGGCGGTTTTTTTATTGGAGCCGCCGTCTTTCCTGAGGTAAAGAGGGCGGCATGAAGAAAATTTCCCTCGCGATCCTATCGCTCTCCGTCCTCGCCCTCAACGCCTGCGGTCCCAAGAAGTTCGCCTGCACCTATTCCACCGATCCCAAGGATATCCAGCTGGAATGGACCGCCTTCAAGTTCACCGAAAAGACGCCGGTGAAGGGGAAGTTCAACAAGGCCGAGGTGAAAGGCAAGACCCAGGCCGGCAGCCTGGCCGATTTGGTCACGGGCCTGCACCTCGACATCGACGGCGCCAGCGTCGAGACCAACGATCCGGGCCGCAACGCGACCATCCAGCAATTCTTCTTCGAAAAGTTCAATCCGCCCTTCCACATCCACGCGATGGCGACCAAGCTGGAGGGCGACGATCAGAAGGGCACGATGGCGATCAATATCAGCATGAACGGCTCGGCCAAGGACGTGCCCTTCGCCTACACCGTGAGCGCCGACGGAGTGCTGACGGCCCAGGCCTCGATCGATATGCTGGAGTTCGGCCTGCAGGCCCCTTACGACTCGATCCACAAGGCCTGCGAGGACAAGCACACCGGAAAAGACGGCGTCTCCAAGACCTGGACGCAGGTCGACCTTCTCCTCACCGGGAAATTCAAAAAAGAGTGCAAATAGAGCGGGTGCTTACCGCCCCTTCTTGGCCTTGCTCTGGGCGGGCGGGGCGATCTCGCGGCCGGTCAGCTCGCCGTACTGCCGGTCGAGCTCGCGCGTGACCGCCGTCCGCAGGATGGGGCCGCGGGGCTCGGGGTTGCCCTCGACCACTTGGTTGTAGAGCAGGGGCGTGCCGAAGCGGAAGGTGTAGGTGCGTCCCAGTGCGGCGCCGCGGCGCAAGAAGGCGTCGCCGTTCTGCTTCGGGAAGATGACGCCGCCGTTGACCAGACCGATCGGCAGGATCGGGGCATGGGACTCCTCCATCGTCATCGCGACGCCGGGGCGGCTGCCGTAGATCGGCCCCTCGTAGCGCTCGCCGTTCTCGTCGTAGCGCACGAGATTGCGCGTCCCGCCCGGGAAGATGATGATCGAGCGGCCCCGCTCGCGGATGAAGCGCCCGGCGTTGGCCATGACCTGCATCGCCGCGCGGCGGTCGCTGCGGTCGATGGCCAGGTGGCCGTATTGGTCCATGGGGCCCAGCAGGGCCTTGATCAGGCCGAAGGCCGGCGGCTTGGGGAAGGGGTCGAAGAACTTGCGGTCGGCCATGAAGAAGGCGTTCAGGCCGAAGTCGTGCACCACGCCCGGCACCGTCATGAACTCGGCGCCGCTGTCGTGGGTGGGCGCGATGACCGACTGGGTGTTGGCGACGTCGCGCAGGTTTTCTGTATTTTCGATCCTCAGCCGCGTGTGGGTGCGATCCAGCATGCGCCAGCCCCAGCCGCGCCCGTGCAAGGTGAGGTAGAGGTTGGGGCTGTCGTCGAAATCCTTGAGCCGCTTCGCCACGCGGACGATGCCGGTGGTGTCGTCCAGAAGGAAGCGCCAGAGCGCTCCCCGGCTGAACTCCCGGCTGGCCTGCCAGCCGCGGGGCTCGACGAGAGTGGCGTCGCCGTCGCGGCGGAACTCGATGTCGGGGATGATCTCGCCGTTCCAGCGTCCGGGCGTCACGTTATAAATGTTGAGGGTGGTCTCGATGGCCCGGCGATAGTCTGCCCAGACCGAATCGTAGCCCACCGCCTCGCTGATGTGGAGCTGCGCGTGCTCGGGGTTGTTCGGGTCTTTCCGCCGCTCGTTCCAGGTTGTGACGAAGTCGTAATAGGCGTTTTGGATCGCGATCAGGTTTTCCCGAAGTCCGATGCCCCGGTCGCGTAGCTGAAAGTAGTGGTCGATCTGCTCGACCAGTCGGTCGATGCCCGCTGTGTTGTCACGGCCGGCGATCGCGGCGCCCATGCGCTCGACGAAGGAGCGCTCGGTGCGGTCCAACTCTTTGCCTCGGGCGAGCTTCGCCTCGACCCGGTCGAGCAGCTGCAGGCGGGCGCGGACGACGCGCTGCAGGCGGCGCACGCCCTTGGCCTCTGCGGCGGGGATGCCGCCGTTGCTTTGCTCTTGGGCGATGCGGAGGTCGAGCTCGGTGAGGCGGTTGCGCAGCAGGAGCCGCGTCTGAGCGTCGAGGGTGTTGTTCACCAATTCGAGGTCGCGCAGGGTCGCGGTGACTTCCTCGCCCCGGCCGGGTTGCCCGCTGGCGTCCCGAAGGCGGGCTTCCGCTTCGCGGCGCTCGACCTCGAGGGTACGGATGCCCTCCGCGGTGGGGAACAATTCCTCGATGCCCGCGAAGCGCTGGGCGAGGGCGGTCTCGACCGAGAGATCGACGGGCCGATCGAAGCGCGTGAAGGTCTCGGCGATCGAAGGCACCTCGCGCTGGTATTCCGGCATCGTGCCCATGTTGAGCCAGAGCGTGCGCAGCAGGTTGGCGCGGGTGCCGCCGTTTTTCGCCTCGGAGCCGGCCTCGTAGAGGGCCATGGCCGGCACGAATTGGGTGGCCGTCACCGTCGGGCCCCGGCGCAGGGGCAGCGGGCGGTCGGGCTTGGGCCAGAGCCGGTAGGCGTTGAGCGTGGAGGTCACCAAGAGATTCGGCGACCGTGCGGTCAGCGCCATCGCCCGGTCGGCGATGTTGAAGCTGCGCCCGCCCTGCGGCGGGTTCAAGATGGACGAGATCGGCGAGAAGGGGTCGAAGCCGTAGGGACCCACCAGCGAGGCCACCGACATGGTGAGCTCGTCGTAGACCGCGGCGCTGCGGTGGCCCAGCCGGGCCCCGGGCATGTCGCCGAAGGCCATGGCGCGCACGACGTTCGACTGCTGTATGATGCCGACACCGTAGACGGTCCACTCGGTCTTGAGTTCGGCGATGTCGACGGCGACCCCCCGGTCGCGCATCGCAATCGCAAGGCACAGCCCGGAAATGCCTCCGCCCACCACGAGAGCGTTCTGAATGCAGGTCATGGTCATCCTCCCAGGAACCGCTATTGTTTAGTCGACCGACCAATTTTAGTAAAGGTCTTGTATCGATGCAAAATCCGGCGATAGTCGGCAGGCCGCGGACATGATCCGCCCGAGGACGAGAACCACAAAGATGGCCAAGACGCAGGCGACACGTAATGCGAAGACCAGCGAAGCCGGCGCGAAACGGCGCCGCGCGTCGGGATCGACGGACACGACGCGCGACAAGATCCTCGATGCGGCCGAGGCGCTGTTCGGCGAG
>SZOV01000123.1 GCA_030263375.1 Deltaproteobacteria bacterium PRO3 | reverse complement strand
TTGAAGGTGGCCCACCACGGTTTGGCGACCTCGACGGGCGAAGACTTTATTAAAGGCCTGCGGCCGCGTTGGGCCCTGATCAGCGCGGGGGAGGGCAATCGCTACCGTCTGCCGCATGCGGCGGTCTTAAGGCGGCTCACGGAATCCGGCGCAAGTTTGTTACGCACGGACAAGATGGGTCAGGTGGAGATCGAGACGGATGGAAGGGAGATCTTCATCCGGAGATTTATTGACGGGCCATCTCCCAGCCGCTGGTCCGCCATCCGAGCGGCGGCTTTCGGATCAGGGTCATGACGACCGGGACCTCGCTGCCGTCGGCGAGCTTGACCAGGAGGAAGCTGGTGGCGATGTCTTTTTGCAGCTCTTGCACGTCCTTGACCTCGACGCTGCTCACCGGATTGGCGGCGAAGACGCTTTCTTTGTATTTTTTGCCGTACTTCTTGAAGAATTTCTGCGCGATCGAGGCGGTCTTGGCCTGGGAAGGCACCCGCCCGCCGCAGGCAGCGAGGCAGAGGGAAAGAACCAGGAATAGGGGGAGGAGTTTTTTCATGCTCGGGGAAACTAAACAGATATGCCCGGGACCGGCAAGGGCTATTGTAGGGGCGAACCTTGTGTTCGCCCCTACGAGGCCCGTTTGCGCTGAAAGTCCAGGATGAGCTCGACCAGCTCCCGCGTGATCCTCCCCGTCGCGCCCCAGATGACGTGCTGCTTGTACTGGAAATAGGGCATCTCCGTCTGGGCGTTGAAGAACTCGCCGCGCTCCAGGCGGAGATTCTGCGGCTCGAGCAGGTGCTCGAGGGGGACCTCGATGATCCCGGCGATCTCCTGCCGGTTGAGGCGGTACTCGTAAGGGTGGGGGATGACCCCGACGAAGGGGGTGATGTGGTAGCCGGTCGGGGTGACGAGCTCGTTCAACTCGCCCAGGACCTCGACGCCCTCGGGGCGAATGCCCAGCTCTTCCTCGGTCTCGCGAAGCGCCGTGGCCTTGAGGTCGTTGTCGCAGCTCTCCCACATCCCGCCGGGGAAGGCGATCTGCCCCTTGTGGTCCCGGACCTCCATGCTGCGCTGGGTGAACAGGATTTGATATTGCCCGTTTTGCAGGAACAAGGGCACCAGGACCGCCGCCGGGGTGAGGTCGTTGAGCGGTACGGGCTCTTTTTTGCGTTGCCTCAGGATGTGGGCGATGGTCTCGCGCATGGTGCCTTTCCGTGGCTTAACGTTCTAGCGCGTTGGCCGGGGAGATCAAGTCGCTTTCGGCCGGTCCGGAATCGGACGAGGAGCCCGGCGCGAGTTCGCTGCGGGCGCGCTCGGCCTCGGTTTGGGCCACCGCCGTGGGGTTGAGGCCGCCGTTCAGGATCGTCGCCTCGGCCTGGGCGAAGCGCGTCTGGCTGCCCTTCGGCACCCGCAGGTGGTAGCCGGCGGGGATTTTCCGCGCGTCCGAGAGGACGGCCTCGGAGAAGTGCGGGTTGAGGTGGACGATCTCGTCCCAGTTCGCGCCCGCCGCCGTGGTCAGCTGGCCGAAGAATTGCGGGCTCTTGGGGTAGTAGTATTCGTATTTCAGCGCCGGCTTGATCTTCAGCTTGCCGAAGTGCTTGGGATATTGATTGGCGAGCTCGAGGGCCGCGAGGAAACAGGGATAGAAATTCCGCGAGGCGAAGCCGTAGACCCCGCCGGAATAGTTGAGGATGATCGTCGCGATGTCGTCGGTGCCCAGGACGCTCATCGCCCGCTGCATGGTCCCGCGGCCCGAGTTGTAGGCGTTGATCGCCAGGGGCCAGTTGCCCAGGGCCTCGTAATTGGACTTGAGCAGCTTCGCGGCGGCGTGGCTGGCCATGATCGGGTCGTTGCGCTCGTCGGCGATCGAGTCGATGCTCACGTATAGCCGGCCCGTGCTGGGCATGAACTGCCAGATCCCGCTCGCCCCGACCTTGCTGCGGGCCTTCATGTTGAACATCGACTCGACGAAGACCAGCCGTGTGATCTCGACCGGGACGCCGTGGCTGCTGAAGATGTCCTCGATCTCTTCCAAATATTGTCCGGAGGCCTCGAGGCCCGCGGTGAACTTGTCTTGGATGCCGGTCTGGCTGCGGATGCGGCCGTCCTCGGTCGCAGCCAGGAATTTGAGGGGGTCGGGATCGGATTGAAAGAGGTCGTAGAGGCGGCGCTCCTCGGCGTCGAGCTGGGCGGGCGTGTAGTCGCCCTGGTGGAGCTTGAGCAGCATGGCCCGGATCCGGTCCTTCTCGCCCTGGATGCGCTCCTTGCGCAGGGCGCGGCGCGCCGCCGGGCTTAGAGTCGCGCTGTCGTAGATGTCGCTGAAGTCCAGGACCGAGTAGATCACGCGCAGGTTTTTGGTGTCGTGAAAGACCTCATGGCGCCGGTCGTACTTGGAGTAGACGAGCTTCCAGAAGTCCACCGCGTGTTTGATTTCGGGAGGCACCTCGAAGCGGTGATGGACCAACTTTCGCCCCTCGTGGTTGGTAAGGTAATTAGCGCGCTCGGTCGCCTCGCCCTTGCCCTTCTTTTTCTTCTTGGCCTTTTTCTCGACGGGCGGAGGCGGCGCCTCGGAGAGCAGGAGGGGCGGCGCGCCGGGCGGCAGGGCCGGCTCGGCGGCGGGCGCGGGGGCGGCCTCGGCCTTGGGGTCTTTTTTCGGCTTGGCGAAGGAGAAGGCGAGGGGCAGGCCCAATAGGGCCAGCACGGCGAGGATCTTTCCGCCTTGGATCAGGAAGGCCTTGTTACCCAGCAAGCGTTTCATGGCGTTCTATTGGTTGAGCAGCGTCTCGAGGATGTCCTGCGCCAATTGTTTTTCCTTCCAAAAATTTTTCCCCTTGCCGTTCAAGATGAAAGAATAGACGAAGGGGTGATTTTTTTCCGAGTTTTTGGGGTAAACGTAACCGGACAGCGAACTCACGCCGTTCAGGGTGCCCGTCTTGCCCAAAAAGCGTCCGGCCAAATCGCTGTTACGAAATTTCCTCTTCAGTGTACCATCCACGCCCAGCACGCTCAAAGAGGAAATGAACTCGCCGCGCAGTTTCGGGTCTTGGTAGGCGGCCTCGAGGACCTCGGCCAGGGTCTCGGCCCGCAGTCGGCTCTTCTTGGAGAGGCCCGAGCCGTTCTCGAGCTCGATGCCCTGGGTGCGGACGCCCATCTCCTTAAGCTTCTTCAAGATTACCTTCACGCCCTTCTCGGTGGTGCCCGGGGCCCCGGCGAATTGGGCCCCCAGCGTCTTGGTCAGCTGCTCGGCCATGAAGTTGTCGGATTTCTTGTTGATCTCCTGGAGGATCTCGCGGAGCGGCGGGCTTTCGGCCTCGACCAAGACCTTGGCCTTGGCCGGCGCGGCCGCGAGCCGGTAGGTCGCGGGGACTTGGATGCCCTGGGCGCGGAGGGCCTCGAGGAGGCGTAGGCCCGCCAGGTCGAGGGGCTGGTGGATGGAGACCTTATAGGTCTGGGGCTCGGATTTGAGCGAGATGCCGCCCTTCACCGCGATGCCCAGGCCCGGCGCCTCGGGGTCGTTGCGGACGATGACCCGGCCCCGCTTTTTGACCGTCGCGACCTCGCCCGAGACGGGAAAGCCGGGGAGGGGAGGTTGGATTTGCACCTCGGCCGGGGCGCCGAGCTTCGGCCCGGGGCTGACGGTCACCTCGATCTGGTTATGGTCCAGCGAAAGGGCGCCGACGCTGCAATTGAAGCCGGCGTCGCGCTGCCGGCCCTCCATCTGGCCCGGGAAGTCCTGACCGTCGAAGTAGCTGCCGTCAATGAGGACTTGGTCGATTTGGCGGAAGCCCTGCTTTTTCAAGGCACGGACCATGGCCTCGAGCCGGTAGCTGTCCAGGCTGGGGTCGCCGAAGCCCTTGAGGGCGAGGACGGGGAGGCGGCCTTGGCGCATGTCGCCCGCGCCGAGGAGCTGGGTCTTAAAGCGGTAATCCGGCCCCACCAGCGCCAGCGCCGCCAGGGTGGTGAGGACCTTCGCGTTGCTGGCCGGGTTGAGCAGCCGGTCGGCGTCCTTCTCGTAGACGACCTTGCCGGTCTCCAGGTCGCGGATGAGGATCCCGTACTGGACATCCTCGGAGGAATGTTGTGAGGTCAGCTCCTCGAGTTCGAGGCGCAGCGGGTTCGCTTGAGCGGCGGGCGCGACTTTGTTAAGGGTGAACGACAGGACGATGAGCGGCAAGGCGAGGAAATTTTTCATTGTTTTTCTTTTTCTCCTAGCGGGCTGCGCCCGTCAAGGGGCTCCTCGCGATTTTACGGTCGCGATCGAGAGTTACCCCGCCAATCTCGATCCCCGCTACCCCAACGACGCCTACTCCAGCAAGCTGCAGCAGCTGATCTTCAACGGCCTGCTCAAGTTCGACGAGGAGATGCGCCTGGTGCCCGACTTGGTCGACGGCTACGAGTATCGCAGCGACACCCGACTGCGCCTGCGGCTGCGGCCCGGGGTGCGCTTCCACGACGGCCGCGAGCTCTCCGCGAAGGACGTCCTCTACACCTTCAAATCGCTGATGGACCCGAAGAAGCGATCGCCGCTCTACGACACCTTCCGTCGCATCGCCGAGATCGAAGCGATCGACGACCTCACTCTCGAGATCGAGCTCGAGGAGCCCTTCGCGCCCTTCTTGACGGCCCTCACCGTGGGCATCGTCCCGCAGGGCGCCGACGAGGCCGCTCCGACGCCCTTCGCCCAGCGCCCGGTTGGCACCGGGCCCTTTCAATGGGTGGGGGCGCGCACGGACCAGTGGATCCGGCTCAAGGCCTTTCCGGATTATTTCGAGGGGGCGCCCAGCATCGGTGGACTCCAATTCAAGACCATCCGCGACGACACGACCCGAGTCCTGCAGCTGCTGCGCGGCGAGGTCGACCTGGTACAGAACGCCGTTCCTCTCGTCATGGCCGAGTGGCTGCGGCGGAAGACCGAGCTCGTCATGGCCAGCGACACTGGCATCAACTACGCCTACCTGGCCTTCAACCTCCGCGACCCGGCCCTGCAGGACCGCCGGGTCCGCGAGGCCGTCGCCCTGGCGATCGACCGGGACAAGTTGATCGAATATCGGCTCAAGGGTTTTGCGAAGAAGGCGACCGGGATCTTGGCCCCCTCCAACTGGTGCTATGAGAAGAACGTCAGCCATTACGACTACGATCCCGAGCGGGCGAAGGCCCTGCTGGAGGAGGCTGGCCTGAAAGACCCCGACGGCCCCGGCCCCAAGCCGCGCTTGAGCCTGACGCTCAAGACCTCCAACAAGCGCGACCGGGTGGCGATGGCTCGCGCCATTGCCGCGCAACTGAAAGAGGTGGGCATCGCGATGGAGGTGAGGCCCTACGAATGGGGGACCTTCTTCCGGGACATCAAGACCGGCAATTTTCAGATGTACAGCTCGACCTGGGTGGGTGTGACCGAGCCGGATATCTATTATTACGCCTTCGCTTCTTCACAGTTTCCGCCCAAGGGGGCCAACCGCGGGTATTATTCCAACTCCGAACTCGACAAGCTGCTCGAGGCGGGGCGGGTCTCCACGGTGACCTCGACGCGGAAGGAGATTTATTCCCAGGTGCAGAAGACCATTTCCCACGACCTGCCCTACGTGAGCCTGTGGTATGAGGACAACGTGGTCTTCACCCGGCCCCAGGTCGAGGGCTACAGCCTGAGGCCCGACGCCTCGCTGTTGGGGCTGACCCGCACCAAGCTCGAGGAAAAACCCCCGACGACGGTAACCGATGCGCAACTACGTCATTAAACGGCTGCTCTTCTTGATCCCCACGCTCTATGTGGTGGTGAGCCTCGTCTTCCTGCTGATCCACCTCGTGCCGGGGGATCCGGTGGACGTGATCTTGGGCGAGCGGGCGATGACCGCCGACCGCGAGCGCCTAAGGCAAGAGCTGAAGCTGGACCGCTCGCTCTGGGTGCAGCACAGCTACTTCATCTCGGGCCTGCTGAAGGGCGACATGGGCGAATCGCTCTACGACCGCAAGCCGGTCACGCAGCTGATCCGAGAAAAGTTCCCCGCCACCTTCAAGCTGGCTCTCTTCGCGATGCTGGTGGCGCTCTCGGTGGGCGTTCCCCTTGGCTTGGTGTCGGCGATCTGGAAGGACGGCGGCGTCGACAACGGCGCGATGTTTTTGGCCCTGTTCGGCATCTCGATCCCTCACTTCTATTTGGGGCCGCTGCTCATTATGGTCTTCTCGATCAAGCTCGGCTGGTTTCCGGTCTCGGGCGACGAGGGCTTTCTCTCCCTCATCCTTCCGGCCTTCACGCTCGGGACGGCCCTGGCGGCGATCCTCTCGCGCATGACCCGGGCCTCGATGCTGGAGGTGATGAAGGCCGACTACGTCCGCACCGCCCGGGCCAAGGGACTGAGCGAGGGGAAGGTCTTGATCAAGCACGCCTTCCGCTCCGCGCTGATCCCGGTCGTGACCATCGTGGGCCTGCAGTTCGGCGCCCTCTTGGCGGGCACCGTCGTCACCGAGAAGATCTTCAACTGGCCCGGCATCGGGAGCCTCCTGCTCGGCGGCATCGAGCGCCGCGACTACCCGGTGGTGCAGGGCTGCGTCCTGACCATCGCCTTCACCTTCATCATGGTCAACATGCTTACGGATTTTTGTTACGCGATGCTCGACCCGAGGGTGAAGCTGGGGAAAGAGGAGACTTGAGCTCTCCCGGGTTTATTTCCATATTGACAAGTGATAACAAATATCAATATTTTGTTATCATGATTCGCACTCAGATAAGCCTGTCGGAACTGGAATACGACCGCGCCAAGGAAGAGGCGAAAAAGCAGGGGATTTCCTTGGCCGAGTTTTTTCGGCGTTCCCTTCGGAATATGCTTCCCGCCTCCCGGGAAAAACCTTGGATGCGTTACGCCGGGCTCGTCGAATCGGGCAATCCCAAATCCAGTCAACAAATCGACCAACTGATCTATGGCCAAAAAGACTGAAGCCTACGTCGACACCTCGGCGCTGATCGCCTTTTTGGACCGTTCCGACAGCTACCACTCTTTGTTCGTGGGCTTATTCTCCGACCCGCCGCGCATCCTGACGACCTCCCTGGTCATCGCGGAGGGGCACGGCTGGTTTTTAAAACGCTACGACGCGTTCCGCGCCCTGCAGTTCATGGCCTTTATCGAAGAATTGCGATCCTTGGAAATAGTCGAGGTCGGACAAAAACAGCTCGCCGACGCGACGAAAGTCCTGCGCCGCTTTTCGGACCAGGACCTGACCTTGGCGGACGCCTGCGGCTTAAGCCTCATGGAGAAGCGGAAAATCCGGCGCTGTTGGTCCACGGATTTCCACTTGGGGCTCACCGGGGTGCCTTTGATCATTCATGCATAACCTTCTCCACGGTACAAGGCTATGAAACTGCCGGTGCAGCTCGAGCTTCGGGGGCTTCCCGTCCTGGTCGCGGGTTGCGGCACGGGGACCGCGCGGGCGCTCTTCGCCTTGGTCGAGGCCGGCGCTCGGGTGACCTTGGCGGCCTCGGGCGAGCTTCCGAAAGAGGTGGAACTTTTGGCGAGCCAGGGGGAGATACGGCGCCTTCGGGCGCCCTTGAAGAAATCCGACATCAAAAGATACCGATTGGTCTTCGCCGCAGGCCCCGGCCGGGTGGACAATCGCCGCATCCTGGCCTGGGCCCGCGCGGCCAAGGTCTGGGCGGGCAGCCTCGAGGCAGGCGGGGAAGGGGAGGTCGCGCCCCT
>SZOV01000122.1 GCA_030263375.1 Deltaproteobacteria bacterium PRO3 | reverse complement strand
CGTCGAGGGCGGCGTCGCCACGGTCGGCATCACCGACTACGCGCAAGAGCAATTGGGGGACATCGTCTTCGTCGAGCTGCCGGAAGAGGAAGAGACCATCGACAAGGGCGACACCTTCGGCGTGGTCGAGTCCACCAAGTCGGTCAGCGATCTCTATGTCCCGCTGACCGGCGCCGTCATCGAGACCAACGATCCCCTGCTCGACAGCCCCGAGATCATCAACGAAGACCCCTACGGCGAGGGTTGGATGATCCGCATCAAGCTCAAGAAGCCCGAAGAGGTCAAAGAGCTGCTCGACGCCAAGGCCTACCAAAAGCTGATCGAAGAAGAGGAAGAGGCGTAATTGCGCTACCTCCCGCATACCCCCGAAGAAATTCAAAGAATGTCCGAGGCCGTCGGCGTACGAGGTCCCGAGGAGCTCTTCGAGGTGATCCCCGAGGCCCTGCGCCTCAAGGCCCCGCTCGAATTGCCCAAGCCGCTCTCCGAGATCGACCTGGTCCGGCACCTCAAGGCCCTGGGACGCAAAAACGAGACCGTCGACGGCGCCAGCTCCTTTTTGGGCGGCGGGGCCTACCATCATTACATCCCCGTCGCGGTCTCCACCATCACCAGCCGCGGCGAGTTCATGACCTCCTACACGCCGTACCAGCCCGAGATCTCCCAGGGGACCTTGCAGGCGATCTTCGAGTTCCAGACCATGATCGCCTCGCTCACCGGCATGGACTTGGCCAATGCCGGCAACTACGACGGGGCCTCCGCCCTGGCCGAGGCCGTCCTCATGGCCCTGCGCTTGACGGACCCGGCGAAGAAGACGGTGCTCCTGGCCCAATCCATCCACCCGGATTACCGGCAGGTGGTGAAGACCTACTTGAGCAACATCGACTGCCGTATCGTCGAGGTCCCCTTCGGCCCCGACGGCCGGGTCGACGCGGCCGCCTTGAAAAATTTGCTTAACGACGAGGTCGCGGTCTGCTGTGTCCAGTCGCCCAACGCCTTCGGCGTGATCGAGGAGGTCGGAAAAATTTCCGCCGCCGTCAAGGGCGCGGGCGCCATGCTGGTCGGTTGTTTCAGCGAGGCCGTCAGCCTCGGCCTGCTCGAGCCGATGGGCCGCCAGGGCGCGGATATCGTGGTTGGCGAGGGGGCCTCCTTCGGAAACTTCCTCAACCTGGGCGGGCCCTACCTCGGGCTCTTCGCCACCAAAAAGGAGTTCGTCCGGCAGATGCCCGGCCGCCTGGTCGGCGAGACCGTCGACGCCGAGGGCAAACGGGGCTTTGTCCTGGTGCTTTCCACCCGCGAGCAGCACATCCGCCGCGAGAAGGCCACCAGCAACATCTGCACCAACCAGGCGCTCTGCGCGCTGGCGACGACGGTTTACCTCTCGCTGCTGGGGCCACAGGGCTTGAAGAAGCTTGCGCGGATCAATTATTCGCACGCGCATTACCTGCGCGAGGGCCTGCTCAAGATTCCCGGCGTTCAACGGCGCTTCTCGGCGCCGCACTTCAACGAGTTCGCGGTGCAGCTCGCGAAGGATCCCGAAGAGATCCTGTCCAAGCTGCGGCAGAAAGGTATTTTGGGCGGGATCGCCCTCAAGTCCTGGGCGCCCGGCATGGAGCGCTCGCTGCTGGTCTGTGCCACCGAGATGAACAGCAAGGCCCAGATGGACGATTATGTCCGGGCGATGCGGGAAGTTTTGTAAGGTATTCATTCTATGGAGAAAGCAAAGAAGGAAGGCCCCGGCAAACGCGGCATGATCTTCGCGGAACCGACGATCTTCGAGCGCGGGGCGCCGGGCAGGCAGGGGTATTCGCTGCCGGAGGACGAGATCCCCGCCGTGGACCCGGCCAAGGATATCGACGCCGCACTGCTGCGCCGCGAGGCGCCCCTGCTGCCCGAGGTCTCCGAGCTCGACGTGGTCCGGCACTTCACGCGGCTCTCGCAGTGGAATTACTCCATCGACACGGGGCTCACCCCGCTCGGCTCCTGCACGATGAAGTACAACCCGAAGGTCAACGAGGAGGTCGCGCGGATGAGCGGCTTCGTCAAGCTGCACCCGCAGGCCCCGGTCGCGGACATCCAGGGCGCCCTCGAGCTGATGTTCCACCTCCAGCATTACCTGGCCGTGATCAGCGGCATGGACGCCGCGACGCTGCAGCCCGCGGCGGGGGCGCAGGGCGAGTTCGCCGGCCTGCTGATGATCCGCGCCCATCACGCCGCCCAAGGCAATCCCCGCAAGAAGATCCTCATCCCCGACTCCGCCCACGGCACCAACCCGGCCAGCGCCGCGGCCTGCGGCTACAAGGTCGTGACGCTCAAGACCGGCCCCGACGGCGTCCTGAGCGCCGAGGCCGTCGCCGAGGCCATGGACGAAGAGACCGCCGGCATCATGATCACCAACCCCAACACCCTGGGGCTCTTCGAGACGCACATGGCCGAGATCGCCAAGCTCGTCCACGACAAGGGCGGCCTGGTCTACTGCGACGGCGCCAACCAAAACGCCTTGGTCGGGATGGCGCGGGTGGGCGACATGGGCGTCGACGTCCTGCATTTCAACCTGCACAAGACCTTCACCACGCCGCACGGCGGCGGAGGGCCGGGCTCAGGCGCGGTGGCGGTGAAGCGGGTCCTCGAGCCCTATCTGCCGGTGCCCGTGGTCGTGAAGCGCGGCGATAAATTCGACTGGGACTACGACCGTCCGAAATCCATCGGCAAGGTGAAGGCCTTCTTCGGCAACTTCGGCATGCTGGTCCGCGCCTACACCTACATCCGCGAGATGGGGGCCGAGGGCCTGAGACAGGTCTCGCAGCGCGCGGTCCTGAACGCCAACTACATCCGCAAGAGCCTGGAGGGCGACTTTCACCTAGCCTACCCGCAGATCTGCATGCACGAGTGCGTCTTCTCCGACAAGATCCAGAAAAAATTCGGCGTGACCACGGCCGACATCGCCAAGCGGATGATGGACTACGGCTATCACCCGCCGACGATCTATTTCCCGCTGGTCGTGCCCGGGGCCCTCATGGTCGAGACCACCGAGACCGAGAGCCCCCAGACCCTCGACCGCTTCATCAAGGCGATGAAAGAGATCGCCCGCGAGTGCCGCGAGGAGCCCGAGACCGTCAAGGCCGCCCCGCACGTCCCCAAGGTGCGGCGCCTCGACGAGGTGAAGGCCGCGAAAGAGCCGAAGTTCGTCTATGTCCCCAAAAATCCCTGAGGTCGCCATGAAATCGATTCGATTCGCAGCTTTGCTCGTCCTCCTGTTTCCCCTGGGCCTGGCCGCGGCCGGGCTGGAGAGCGTCTACACCGATCTCGATCCGAAAAAGTGCAAGACGCTGAGCGTCGACAAGGAGACCGGCGACTCCGAGCAGCAGTGCCCTGGCGTGGCCGGTTATAGGCTTAAGGTCTCGGACGGGGACCTGCGCCAGTCGGTGACGGTCGTCGATCCCCAAGGCAAGGAACATCCGCTGGAATATTGGTCGGTGATCTCGGGCGGCTTCTCCACCCTCGGGCCCAAGGCCGAGTGGCGGGTCGAGCAGCAAGGCGGCAAGCTCGTCCCGAAGGCCCTGATCGTGCGGGTGAACGCCTCGGAGAATCCGGAAGATCCCAATAAGAAGACCTCTTACCTGGCCGTCGCGAAGCTCGCCCCCGCCAAGACCTGCGTGACCGCGAAGATCCCGCCCGGCCCCAAGATGAACGAGCTGGCCCGCGAGGCCGCGGATGCGGCTCAGGGACAGCCTTGTCTGCAACCGAAGTGAATTAATATTAGAGGTAGGTGATGAAGTTCCAGTGCATCCGCAGGACGCCGTCCTTGTCCATCACCTTCTGTGGCGGGGCGGAGAAGGGCGCCGACTCGCGGATGGTGCGCAGGGCCTCCTCGTCGTAACCCGGGATCCCCGAGGATTTGACCACGAACAATTCTTTCAGCCGGCCGTCGGGAGACACCGTCACCGCCATCGCGACGCTCACCTGTCCGACCACCACCCGGTTGCCCGCGAAGTGGCGGCGCAGCGGGGGCGCGGGGTTGAAGCGCATCCGGAAGATCCGCTTGAGCTGAGTGAAGTACTGCACGTCGGGGAAGGCCGCCGTGTTGAGGTAGGTCTTGCCGCCGATCTTCACGTCCGGGAAGAAGTCGTGGGCGAAGCTGTCGAAGTCGCCCGGGGCGCCGGGCCGGCCCTTGAGCGGCGATTCGTAGGGGATGCCCTTACCCAAGGGCTCTTTCATCGCGACCTTTTTGTCCTTCGCCGGCTTCTCGCCCTTGGCCTCCTTCGGCATCAGGTCCTTGAAGTCGGCCGGCTTCAAGGAAAGATCCTCCAAAGAGACCTCTTTCTTGGGCGTCTCCGGGGCCTCCTGGGGCGGCGCCTCCTCGGGCAGGGCCTTGGGCTCGAAGGCCTCTTCCTTCGGCAGCGGTCGCTCCGGCTCCTTCATGGCGACCTTCTTGGGCGCCTTTTCCGGCGGTCCGGGGATCTGGGCGTTGTCGCCCTTCTTGCCGTCCTCGGAGGTTTCGGTCTCGAGCTTGGCGTTTTTGGGGATGCGCGGCGCGACGGTCTCTTCCTTGACGCTGGAATTGTATTTGCTCGCGAAGCGCGTCTTCTCGGGGACCTTCTCGACCTTCGGCTTGGCGATGTCGGCCAGCTGGAGGTTGGCGCCGGAGACCACCGGGATCTGGGGCGTAAGGTCCTGCGGGTTCACCCAGACCACCTCTTGCGGTGGGGGAGGGGGCGGGAGTTTGGCCTGAAGGTGCTCTTGCAGGCGGTAGAAGAAGCTACCCAGCAAGGCGTGCAGGAACAGGGAGAGCAGCACGAAAAAGGCCACCCGTCGCATGTTCTTTTCGTCTTGAGGACTCAGCATCGCTTCACCCGGCCGCCCGTGGAAATAGGCAGTATTTCCGGCGGTTTATCCAGAATGTTTCGCCTTGAGGCGGGATTTCCACTGGATACGGTCCTCCCGCCGCTTTTGGCCTTCCAGAAATCGGCGTTTTTCCTCGGTAGTTTCGGGCGTCACCGCCGGCACTCCGGTGGGGCGCCCGGCGTCGTCCAAGGCCACGAAGGTCAAATAAGCGCTGGCCGTGTGGCGGCGCTCGCCGCTGAGCGGGTTTTCGCACTCGATGCGCACGCCGATCTCCATCGAGGTCGTCGCCGTGAAATTGACCGCCGCCTTGAGGATGACGATGTCCCCCAGCCTGATCGGCGAGATGAAGTGCAGGGCGTCCATGCTGGCCGTCACCGCGACCTTGCGGCAGTGGCGGCTGGCGACGACGGCCGCGGCGATGTCGGTCCATTCCATGATGCGCCCGCCGAAGATGGTGCCCAGCGCGTTGGTGTCGCTGGGCAGGACGAGATGCGTGAACTCGGCGGAAGAGCGGGAGACGGGTTTGGATTCCATGGGGCCCTTTCGAGCGGCCCGCGGATTTATTTTCCGCGGACCAGATTGACGGCGAGCAGAAAACCGAAAAAGGCCGCGCCGTAATAGGACCATTCGTAATGGGAAACGCCTTGTTTTTGCAAGAGGTATCCCAGGTTGAGGCCCGCCAGCCCGAGCAGGACGTAGCTCAGGCGATGCAGGGCCGAGCGGATGCCGTCGGCGTCGCGCCCCGCGGTCTTCGAGCGGATCTCGATCTCGCCCTTGTTGAGCAGGCGCAGGGTGCGCTCGAGCTCAGTGGGGAGCTTGAGGTAGCTGAGCAGGACCTCCTTCACCGCGTCGACGATCAGGTCGGCGAAGGTGCGATCCTTGCCCAGGACGAATTTTTCCGCGTAAGGGATGATGATGTTCAGCGGGTTGAGGTTGGGGTCGAGGTGCGTAGTGAGCCCGACCAGCAGGATCAGGGCGCGCTCGAGCAGGGCCCAGTCCTTCGGGACGTTGAAGGTGTTGAGCAGCTCCTTGAGCGAGATGTTGAGCTTGCGGAACTCCAGCAGGTCCTCGAGGCGCTGCTTCTGCTGGATCTGGAAATTTCTCAACTCCTCGATCTTGATGTCCTTGAGGCGTTCGTAGAAGAACTCGACGATCTTGTCGAAGACCTCCTCGTCCTGAGTCTTGGCGATGAAGCCCATCTCCTTCATCGCCTGACTGATTACCTGGTTGTCGCGCTTGATGATGCCCTCGAAGAACTTGGCGATGCCCTTGCGCATCGGCTCGGAGATGCGGGCCACCGCGCCGAAGTCCATCATGATGATGCGCGGCACGAGGCGCTTCTCGACGAAGGTGCGGGGCGCTTCGCCCTCGGCCTCCGGCTCGACGACGACCTCGACCTCCGCCTCGCGGGCCTGGACGAGGAAGTTTCCGGGGTGCGGGTCGGCGTGGTAGACGCCGTCCAGGAAGATCTGCTTGCAGTAGGCGTGGATGATCTTGGTGGCGACCTCGGTGGGGTTGAGTCCCAGCTCTTGAAGTCCCTTGAGGTTGCTGATCTTGACGCCCTCCATAAACTCGAGGGTCAGCACGCGCGAGGTGCTGCATTCCCAATGCACTTTCGAGAAGCGCATGTCCTCGTCGCCGGCGAAGTTTTGGGCCAGGCGCTCGAGGTTTTCGCCCTCTTTCTTGAAGTCCAGCTCGTCCAGGACCACCTCGCGGATCTCGACATAAGTCTTCTTCAGGCCGTACTGGGGAAAGATCAGGTGCAGGAGTCCGAAGATCCGCTTCAGGGTCTTGAGGTCGACGCGGACGATCTCCTCGATGTCGGGGTACTGCACCTTGACGGCGAGCTTCTGTCCGGCGGCGTTCCAGGCGACGTGCACCTGGCCCAGGGAGGCGCTGGCGATGGGCTGCTTTTCGAAGCGGGCGAAGTACTCGTCGGGCCGGCGTTGGAACTCTTCCAAAAAGCGCCGCTCGATCTCGGCGTAGGGCGCCGGGGGCACCGAGTCTTGCAGGCCCTCCAGCTCTTCGGTGAAGGCCTTGGGCAGGAAGTGGGTCATGATGCTGATCATCTGCCCGACTTTGATGAAAAGACCCTTGAGCTCGAGGATGTTCTTCTTGATCTGCCTGGCGGTCTTGAGGTGGGTGGCCTCCCAGCGGCTTTCCATCCGGGCCTCGCCCAGGAAGCGGCTCAACAGGGATAGCCGGAGATAGCGCGCGAGAATGACGAAGGTCAGCCAGTAGACCTTGAGGAAGCGGAGCTTGCCGACGGAGGAAGCGGGGCGGGCCATCGCCCGCACCTTATAGAAGGAAGCCCCAAGAGGCAAGTTTGTCGGCCGGGCCGGCAGGCGGATCCTGGCCTTGCCAGGGCCGGGGCTTTATCCTAGGGTGGCGGCAAGGGTTATGACCGCTATGAAGATCCGTGTCCCCGCCATCCCCGAAGAGGGCCTATTCCTCGAATTGGACCAAGCCACGAAGTGGTTTCAGGCCCTGTTGCGGGAGCGCTTCTCCGAGGTCCACCCCGGCGGGGCCCCCGCCTCGGGACGGATCGAGCTGCAAAAGACCCTGCAAAACGTCGCCCTCTCCGGCGACCTGCGCATCGCCCTCCATCCGTCCTGCGCCAGCTGCGGGAAGGCCTTCGACTCGCAGCTCGACGTGCCCTTGCTGCGCAACCTGGCCCCCTATTTTTCCGGCCCCCGCGAGGGCCTGCTCAGCGAAGAGGAGGAGATCGAGCTGAGCGCCGAGGACCTCGAATTCAGCTTCTATCACAACGACGAGATCGACCTAGGCGAGATCGTCTCCGAAGAGATCACCCTGGCCCTGCCGATACGCTTCCTCTGCAAGGAGGACTGCCGAGGCCTCTGCCCGACGGCCTGCGCCTGCGCCGAAACGGTCGAAGGCTCTCCCTTCGCGGTCCTCAAGGGCCTGAAGCTTAAGTCCTAGATTTTCTTTGACTTATTTTTCGGCTCCCGGAACAATACCCCCAAAATCATCCCAACCGTTCTTTTCCCGGGAGGTCCGCCATGCGGAAGCCGCTGCCTTATCTCTGGAATTTCGCCTTAATCGCCCTGTTGGGCGCGGGTCTCTTTGCCTTGAACCAGGCGAAGAGCCTGCGAGCCCAGACCGTCGCCTTCCAAAATTCCAACAGCTCCTGCGAGCAAGAGAACGTGCTCTGCACCAGCGCCTCCCCCGCGCCCTTCAGTTGCAGAGATGCGATGAGCGTCGCCTGTAAAAATGTCACGGGCGGGGCCGACTTCAACGGCGACGGATTTTTTGACTGTGCGACGGCGAACAGCCATTTTCCCAACACGACGGGCGCCGACTTGGACGTCTCGGTCCTGATCAACACCGGTAATACCGGACCCTGTACCGGGGGAGTCGTCGACCAGTTCAACGCCTCGGCCGATTACGAATTGGTCTATTCCGACACGACCTTCGGCATCGACTTGGGTTCCATCGTCGTCGGCGACATCGGCGGCGGGGCCTTCGACGACCTCGCGGTTCCCTCGGGAGAAAACACCCTCAATCCTTTGAGTAACAAGATGGTCACCGCCTTCAGCGTGGCCGGCGGGGGCTTCGGGCCTCCCGGGGCCGCGCCGACCAGCACCGCCGAGGCCGATTGGAATCCCAACCCCAATACGGTCATCGGCACCCGTTCGATCGAAGGGCAGCGAAACGCCGCTCTCCTGGATTGCGACGGCAACGGCAGCCTCGACGCGGCGGTGGCGGGCGGCGACTCGGGAATCGACTTCTATACTCTCAACATCATGTTGAACGACGGCAGCGCGTTGCAGGATGTTTTGCCGGGGGACGATTTCGACACGACCATTCCCTTCGACAACTCCAGCCCCAATCCCATCATGAACGTCGCCGTGGCGGATTTCGACGGCGCCGGCGGTCCCGACGTGGCCGTGGCGGTTTCGAGTAACTTCTTCGGACCGGACACCATCGCGATCTGCTTGAACAACGGCGCTTGCGGCTACACCTGCACTCAAGAGGTCGACGTCAACAGCCTCTTTGCGCCGCAGCAGGACCTCCGGATGTCCTCGATCGCGGCCGGGGACTTCGACGGGGACGGTAACGCCGACGTAGTCATCACGACCCCCGGATTGAACGGCACGGCGGGCAACGAGGTCGGCATCCATTTCTTCATGGGCGACGGCGCCGGCAATTTGGCCACCCCCGGCATTCACGTTCCCTATCAACCGACAGGAAGAGGAATTCCTTTCGTGCTGACGACGGGATTTTTCAACAATGACGACGCCGACGATGTCGCGCTTTCCTACGAAGGCGGGCTGGGCAACAGCAATGTCGGGGTATTCGTCATGGATGCCGCGCGTGCGGTCACGACGACGACGCTGGCTTATTCGGGGACAAACCCGGTGGTGGACCGCGGCGGCATCGACGCCGTGGACTTGGACAACCAAGGCTGCGACGACATCGTCTCCCTTGCCTCCGAAGAGATCGACATGGGGACGTTTATCGACGTCCAGCGGCACGCCTATGTCTTCATGAACGACATCGAGACGATGAGCGCTATCGCCGGCGCGGATCAGGTTGCGGACCTCGATACGCCCGTTGCGATCTCCGGAGCCGCTTGCACCCTGAGCCCTGCGGATCCTGGGGCGGTGGTCAACGTCTCCTGGACACTGGCGCCCGCGATCGGGGCGACGCTGTCCGGAGCGGACACGCTGACGCCTACTTTCACGGCGACCGAGCCCGGGGCCTATACGCTCACCTTAAATTGCAACACCCGCTGCACGGGCGACACCACCGACACCAAGGTGGTGACCGTGGGCGCCGTGCCTCCGCCGCCGCTGCCGGGCAACACGCAGGGCGGCTGCCTGGCCAGCTTGACGCCCGGCGCGGGTTTGAACGCGAGTTGGTTCTACGCGGTCTTCCTGCTGACGCCTTTGGCGTTTTTCCTGCGCCGTTTCGGCCGCAAGGGGGCGATCGGCCTGGTGGTCGCGGCGACGCTGTTGGGGTTTGCGGTTCCCGCGAGCGCCCTGACGACGTCGTTCAGCGTGAACACGTTC
>SZOV01000121.1 GCA_030263375.1 Deltaproteobacteria bacterium PRO3 | reverse complement strand
CCTCGCCGAATCCGAAATGATGTAGGGGCGAACCTCGTGTTCGCCCCAAGGAACGGGAGGGCGGGCGCGAGGCTCGCCCCTACAACCAATCTGCGTTGACTTGTCCTTAAGGTTTCAGCTAAGTCTTTTTTGAAAATTTGGTGCTACGCCGCGGTGGTGGAATGGCAGACACGCATGTTTGAGGTGCATGTGGAGAGATCCGTGGGGGTTCGAGTCCCCCCCGCGGCACCAATTTGAGAGCTGGTGCTCAGCAATATCCCTCAAAACCCCGTCTTCGGACGGGGTTTTTTTTGGTCTCGTCAGGTTTTCCCCCTTTGCGCTACAATCTTCTTTGGGACGAGGGGCATGACCCAAGAGGAGGGACTATGCAGATCGAGCTGACGATGAAGGAGAAACAATACCTCGAGAACATGCTGATGCACCATATGCGCGAGCTGAGCCGCGAGATCAGCCACACCGACAATCGCAGCTTCAAGGAAAACCTGAAGGAAGAGGCGGAAGTCCTGCGGGTGCTTCAATCCAAGCTCGAGCAAGAGCGGGCGATGAGCCATTAGCGGTAATTCAAGGCGACCCAAAAGCTGTAGACGTTGCAGAGCGCGTGGAACAGCGCCCCCGCCGTGATCGCCCCGGTCCTTTCCTTCAGCCAGCCGAAGGCCAGGGAGGGGAAGAAGATCGAGAAGTGCCACCAGCGCAGCACGATCATGCTGTGCGACAACGCGAATAAGAGCGAGGTGAATAAGAGCGCCCAGCCCACCGGGGCGCCGAAGAGCCGGAAGGGCCTGCCCCAGATCCGGTTGAATTGGGTCTGCATGTAGCCGCGGTAGAAAAACTCCTCCGGGATCGCCACCAGCAGGAAGTGAAAGAGCGCGGCCTTGGCCAGGCCCTGGTAATTTCCGCCCACGTAATGCCGGTGAAAGAACTCCGCCTGGAACCAGCGGTTTCCCGCCTCGATCACCGGAAACACGATCGCCGACAGCAGCAAAAACCAACCCAGCGAGCGCAGCAGCTGCGGCCCGGAGGCCTCGAAGAAATCCATCCGCTCCTTGCGCCGCCACAGCACGAAGATCGGCACGTAGATCAGCAGGATCCCCGTGAAGAGCATCATATTTTCCTGGAAAAACCGGATGCGCTGGAGCTCGTAGAGCCCGCGGGTGGCCAGCATCGTGAAGAACCAGACCCATAGCGTCTGGCGGAACAGGGCCCGGGTGTCGAGCGCGGGCGTCGCGGGTTGTTCGGCGGGAGGGTTCATCAATGCGCGGATTCGTCCCTCGGGGCGCTTCCCGGCAAGGAGGTCTTTTCCTCGGCTTGGGGACGCGCTGGAGCGGCCCCTGCGGCCGCCGCATTTTTACGTTTCAAAATTTGATAAATGACGGCGCAGGAGACGAAGAACAGGATGCTCATGATCTGCGCCGTCGAGATCTTATCGCTGAAGTAAACGCCCCGGTCCATGTCACCGCGCAGGAACTCGATCCAAAAGCGGAAGAAGGCGTAGAGCATGAGGAAGCTCATCATCACCTGGCCCTTGAACTTACGGTGGCGCTCGATCCAGTAGCAGATCAGGAAGATCAAGACCGCCGCGATCATGCTGTAGATCTGGGTCGGCCACAGGGGGACCCCGGGAAACTTGTAACCCGCGTCGCTGCTGCGGTTGTTGAATACCATGTAGAGCAGGTACTTGCCGTGGTCGTGGAAGGGGCTCTTCAGCCCGTAGCAGCAGCCCGCCAGCAGGCAGCCCAGGCGGGTAAAGAAGTCGATGAAGGGCCCGGCGAAGAGCCCGACGTGGTCCAGGTAGGCCCAGGTATCCAGCTTGCGCCAACGCAGGTAGACGACCCAGCCCAGTCCCAGGCCGAGGAAGGCGCCGTAGCTGACGAAGCCGCCGCGCCAGATCTGCCAGAGGTGGGTGGGGTGCTCCCAATAGTAATTGCTATAGCCCGGCGAGGCGTAGATGGGGCCCTCGACGAAGATATGGAAGAGCCGCCCGCCGATCACGGCCATGATTGTCCCGATGATGCCTAAGTCGAGGACGGCCACCTGCGAGAGGCCGCGGCTGGGCGCCATCTTGTAGGAGACGGTGGTGGCGACCAGCGAGGCCATCATCAGCATGAAGGCGAAGCTGGGGATGGCGAACTCGGGGCTATAATAGATAAAAGGACGCATAGAGGCCGAACATAATGCATCCCCGCGCGGACTTCGACTGAAAAATGGGGCTTAGGCCCCCGGGCGGGGCTAATTTTCCGGCTTCTTTTTGGACTCGAAGAGGACTTTGAAGACGAGGAAGAGGGCCCCGCAGGTGATGGCGGCGTCGGCGACGTTGAAGGCCGGCCAGGCGAGGACGAACTTGAAGTGCCGCCCGAAGAGCTCGAAGTCGGCCATCTGGTGGCGCCAATGGAAGTAGAGAAAGTCCACCACCTCGCCGAAGCGGAGCCGGTCGATGAAGTTGCCCAAGGCCCCGCCCAGGATGGCCGCCAGGGGGACCTGCATCTTGCGGTCGCCGGGGGCGGTGTTGCGGTAGAGGGCGATCAAGGCGATCGTGGCCACGATCGTCACGGCGTAGAAGAACCACTGGTGCCCGGCGGCGTGCAGGTCGTCGAACATGCTGAAGGCCACGCCGCGGTTGCGGAAGTGGACCAGGTCGAAGAAACCCTCGAGGACGGGGACGTTGCGGCCGACGGGGATCGAGTCGAGGATGAGCTGCTTGGTCCATTGGTCCAGGGCGATGATGACCGGGGGGATAAGGAGTAGGGGGAGGTATTTGCGCATTATGACAATACCTTGCCGCAGCGGTCGCAGAGGGTCGGGTGCGCCGCGTTTTTGCCCACCGTGATCGAGCGCGTCCAGCAGCGCCCGCACTTCTCGCCCTCGGCCTTCTTTACCTCGACGCGCAGGCCCTCGATGCCGGCGCCGGTCCAGGTGGGCTGCTCGACCTCGGGGGCCACCACCACCTGCGAGACGATGAAATAATGCGCCCAATTCTGCAGGTTCTCCTGCAATAGCTTCTTCCACTCGCCCTCGGCGCTGATCCGCACCTGGGCCTCGAGGGAGTGCCCGATCACCTTCTCTTGCCGCGCCTTCTCGAGGGCCTTCAAGACCTCCTGTCGGACCTGGTCGATCTTGTCGAAGCGCTCGAGCAGCGCATTGTCGAGCAGGGCTTCATCGGCCTTGGGCAGGTCGCTTAAGAAAACCGACTCGGCCTTGCCCGGATAGTCGGGCGTGTGGCGGTGCACCTCTTCCGCCGTGAAAGACAGGATGGGCGCCATCAGCCCCGTGATCGCCCGCAGGATGTCGTAGATCGTGCTCTGCGCCGAGCGCCGCTCGCGCCCCGCCGCCTTCGCCGTGTAGAGCCGGTCCTTGAGGATGTCGAGGTAGAAGGCGCTGAGCGTCACCGTGCAGAACTGGTTGAGCGAGTGGTAGATGACGTGGAACTCGTAGTCCTCGTAGGCCTGGGTGACGCGCTGGATGAATTCTTGCAGCGCGGCCAGGGCCCAGCGGTCGATCTCGACGCGGTCGGCGGGCTTCACCCAGTCGGCCTCCGGCTGGAAGTCGTAGAGGTTGCCCAGGAGGAAGCGGCAGGTGTTGCGGATCTTGCGATAGGTCTCGACCAAGCGGTCGAGGATCTCGGTCGAGAAGCGGATGTCGTTGCGGTAGTCCTCGGCCGAGACCCAGAGCCGCAGGATCTCGGCGCCCAGCTTGTTCAGTACCTGTTCGGGCGGGGTGTAGTTTTTCGCCGACTTCGAGTACTTGCGGCCCTCGCCGTCGACGACGAAGCCGTGGGTCAAGACCGCCTTGTAGGGCGCGCGACCCTCGGTGCCGACCGACGTTAGCAGCGAGGAGTGGAACCAGCCCCGGTGCTGGTCGGTGCCCTCGAGGTAGATGTCGGCGGGCATCTGCAGATCGGGGCGCCGTTCGAGGACGGCGGCGTAGGAGACGCCCGAGTCGAACCAGACGTCGAGGATGTCGGTCTCCTTCTCGAAGGTCTTGCCGCCGCACTGCGGGCAGGCGATGCTGGGCGGCAGCAGCTCTTCGGCGGAGTATTTGAAGTAGGCGTCGGCGCCCTCGGCCTCGAAGCGCTTGGCGATGCCCTCGATCACGTCCTCGCGCAGCAGCGACTCTTTGCAGGCGGTGCAGCGGAAGCCCATGATCGGCACGCCCCAGCTGCGCTGGCGGCTGATGCACCAGTCGGTGCGGTTTTCGACCATGCCGTAGATGCGGTCGCGGCCCCAGTGGGGGATCCACTGGGTGCGGCGGATCGCGTCGAGGGCGCGGCCGCGCAGGTCTTGGGCGGAGAGCGAGATGAAATACTGCGGCGTCGAGCGGAAGATGACCGGCGACTTGCAGCGCCAGCAGTGCGGGTAGCTGTGGCTGGTCTCTTCCGCCTTCATCAAGGCGCCCTTGGACTTGAGCAGCTCGACGATCTGCGGGTTGGCGGAAAAAACCGAGACGCCGACCAGCTCGGGGACGCCGACCTCGGGCGTAAACTTCCCTTCGTTGTCGACCGGGTTGAGGATGGGCAGGCCGTAGCGCATGCCGACGTCGTAGTCCTCCTGGCCGTGGCCGGGGGCGATGTGCACCACGCCGGTGCCCGCATCGAGGGTGACGTGGTCGCTTAAAACCACCTTGGAGATGCGCTCGAGGAAGGGATGCTTGGTCGAGATGCCCTCGAGCTTCTTGGCCGGGATGCGGTCGAGCAGGCGGTCTTCCTGGATGTTGAGCGTCTTGCGGACCTGGTCGAGCAGGCCTTCGGCAAGGATCAGGATCTCATCGCCGACTTGGATGGCCGCGTAGGTGTAGCTTTTGTGCAGGGCGACGGCGAGGTTGGCCGGGAGCGTCCAGGGCGTGGTGGTCCAGATCACGAACTGGACCTTTTTTCCCTCCAGCTGGGGGCTGATCGCTTTGAGGGAGTCGACGGTCTCGAACTTCACGTAGATGGAGGGCGAGAGGTGGTTGTCGTATTCGACCTCGGCCTCGGCCAGGGCGGTCTGGTCCTTGATGCACCAGTGCACCGGCTTTTTGCCCTTGTAGACCATGCCCTTGCCGACCAGCTTGCCCAGTTGGCGGGCGATGGCGGCCTCGTAGCCGTAGTCCATCGTGAGGTAGGGCTGATCCCAGCGGGCCAGGATACCCAGGCGCTTGAACTGTTCGCGCTGGATGTCGACGAACTTCGCGGCGTAGTCGCGGCAGGCCTGGCGCACCTGAACGATGCTCATCGATCTTTTTTTGGGGCCCAATTCTTTGTCGACCTGATGCTCGATGGGCAGGCCGTGGCAGTCCCAGCCGGGGACGAAGTCGCTTTGGAAGCCGGAGAGGCTCTTGTACTTGACCAGGATGTCCTTGAGCGTCTTGTTGAGGATGTGGCCGAAGTGGATGTGGCCGTTGGCGTAGGGCGGGCCGTCGTGGAGGACGAATTTGGGCCGGCCGGCGTTTTTTTGCAAAAGCTTGTCGTAGACCTTAGCCTCGTCCCATTGCCGGAGGAACTCGGGCTCGCGCTGGGCGAGGTTGGCCTTCATCGGAAAGTCGGTCTGCGGCAGGTTGAGGGTGTCTTTGTAGTCTTTGCCGGGCTCTTTCGGTTCGTTCATAGGAAGGGCCGTTAAAACACGGGGTTGCGGGGCTGTCAATAACGGCGGCGGGGCGGTTTTCGCGGCGATTCAGAAGATGTCCGGGGCCCGCAGGGCGACGGCCAGTCGCTCCATGAAGGCCCGGCGCGAGACCTCCTTGGCGCCCAGGCTGCGGAGCAGGGGGGTTATCATCTGGATGTCCATCCACTTGGCGCCGCGTTCGCGGAGGTAGTCGACGGCATAGAGCAGCGCCGCCTTGGAGGCCCCGGATTCGTGGTAGAACATGCTCTCGCCCGCGAACATCTTGCCCAGGCCCACGCCGTAGAGGCCGCCCACCAGGCGGTCGCCGCGGTAGCACTCGAAGCTGTGGGCGTAGCCCGCCTCGTGGAAGCGGATGTAGGCGCGGATCATCGCCGGGTTGATCCAGGTGCCATGGGTCTTGCGGGTGCGGCCCGCGGCGCAGGCGCGGATGACGGCGGGGAAGTTGCGGTCGACGGCGAAGCGGAAGTCTTTCGCCTTGAGCTCGCGCCGCATCCGGCGGGGGACCTTCAGGTCCTTGAACTCGAGGATGGCCCGGCGTGGCGGGGCGAACCAGAGCAGGGGGTAGTCCTCGGTGGGCCAGGGGAAGATCCCGTTTTCGTAGGCCAGCTTGAGGGATTCGATCTCCAGGTCGCCCCCGATGGCCAAGAGGCCCTCGGGGCTGGCGGTATCGACGGGTGGGAAGTGCAGGATGGCCATGCTCGGATTATTTTAAGGGGAATTTCCGGGGTGACTTCAAGGGATTAATCCATTAAATCTCTCCGGCATGAGAATCCTGATCGCCGGCGGGAAGGGCCAGGTCGGCAGCGACTTGGCCGAGGTCTTGCGCGAAGGTTATGAGCCCGTGGCCCTGGGCCGCGACGAGTTCGACATCTCCCGCGAGGCCGCCATGGAACGCGTTTTGGACGAGGTGCGGCCCTCCTACCTGATCAACGCCGCCGCCTTCACCCGCGTCGACGCCTGCGAGACCGAGCGCGAGGCGGCGTGGCGGGTCAACGCCGAGGCCCCGGGCTTTCTGGGCTGGGCCTGCCGGGAGCGGGGCATCCCCTTGCTGCACCTCTCGACGGATTACGTCTTCGACGGGCGCAAGCCGCCCGCCGAGGCCTACGCCGAGGACGATCCCACCGGGCCCCTGTCATTCTACGGCGAGAGCAAGCTCGAGGGCGAGCGGCAGGTCCTCGCCTCCGGCGCCGAGTCTTTGATCCTGCGGACCGCATGGGTCTACGGGATCGCGGGCCCCAATTTCCTCAAGGCCGTCTTGAAGCGGGCCCTGGCCGGCCAGGCCCTCAAGGTCGTGGACGACCAATGGGGCGCTCCGACCTGGTCGCACCGTTTGGCGCGGCAGATCCGTCGGTTGATTTCCGAAGACGTCGGCGGGCTGTTTCATGCCGCCGCGGAGGGGGCCGCCACCTGGTACGAGGTGGCCCGGGAGTTTTTCCGCCTGATGAAGCTGGACGCGGCCTTAAGTCCCTGCAAGACCTCGGAGTACCCGACGGCGGCGCGGCGGCCGGCCAATTCGCGGCTAGAGAACCGCCGCCTGCGGGCGATGGGACTTTGCGAGATGAAGGATTGGCGCGAGGATCTGGCCGAGTTCGTGGCGCGGTTCCGCGAGCGGCTGATCGAGGAGGCGAGGGCGTCGTGAAGGCACTCCTAGTCACCGGCGGGGCCGGTTTCATCGGTTCGAATTTCATCCGCTACCTGCTGGAGGAGAGCGGCTACGCCGGCAAGGTCGTCAACGTCGACAAGTTGACCTACGCCGGCAACCTGGAAAATTTGGCGGGGATCGCGGAGCGCTTCCCCGGGCGCTACGCCTTCGTGTGCGCCGACATCGCCGACGGCGCCGCAGTGGAGGCCGCGATCCTGACGCACGAGGTCGACGCGATCTGCCACCTGGCCGCCGAGTCGCACGTCGACCGCTCGATCTCCGCGCCGGATGACTTCATCCAGAGCAACGTCGTGGGGACCTTCCGCCTGCTGGAGCTGGCGCGCAAGCACCGCGAGCGGATCCGGCGCTTCCACCACGTCAGCACCGACGAGGTCTTCGGGAGCCTGGGGCCGGAGGGGCAGTTCCGCGAGGACACGCCCTACCATCCCAACAGCCCCTACTCGGCCTCGAAGGCGGCCTCGGACCACCTGGCGCGGGCCTACCACCATACCTACGGCCTGCCGGTGACGGTCTCGAACTGCTCGAACAACTACGGGCCCTATCAGCTTC
>SZOV01000120.1 GCA_030263375.1 Deltaproteobacteria bacterium PRO3 | reverse complement strand
TCCAGGACCGGCTGCAGTTTCCCGCTGCAGATCTTTTCGTAGAAGCGCTCGGTGAAGGCCTTCAAGTCGACGTTGGCCGCGTCCATGTAACGGTAGAATTCCTCCCGCGGCTCGGGGCAGATCTCGCCCGCCGTCACCGCGACGGCCTTGATGCCCCGCTCGCGGCAGGCCTGGGCCACGTCGATGGCGTACTCCATGAAGATGACGGGATCATTGTAGGTGAAGGCGACGCTCTTGCAGCCCAGCTCCTCGGCCACCCGTGCGATCAGCTCGGGCGAGGCCACGTCGGAGAGGGTGTCGATCTCCCGCGACTTGCTGATGTCCCAGTTTTGGCAGAAGCGGCAGCCCAGGTTACAGCCCGCGGTGCCGAAGCTCAGGACCGGCGTGCCCGGCAAGAAGTGGTTGAGCGGCTTCTTCTCGATGGGGTCGATGCAGTAGCCGCTGGAGCGCCCGTAGGTGGTCAGGACGATCTGGTCGTCCTGGCGCATCCGCACGAAGCAAAGGCCCCGCTGCCCCTCGTGCAGGCGGCAGAAGCGCGGGCAGGTGTCGCACTGGATGCGCCCGTCCTCCAGCTTGTGCCAATACTTGGTTGGAACCGTGTCCTTCATCGCTTATCCTCTATCCCCAAATTACCGGAAAATGCCTGAATCGGGAAGGTCGAGCGTCGGTCCGTAACTTAAGAGTAGATGAGGCCCCTTCCCAAAAAGACAAGGAGCGAAAATCATGAGTGAATTGAGGGAAGTCCTGGTGGTGGGCGGGCCGAGCGGCTTCAACCAGCAGATCACGGCCGGGGGCCACCGCCTCCTGGCCGATGAGCCGCTCGACCTGGGCGGCACGGACACGGGGCCCAATCCCTACGACCTGCTGCTGGCGGCGCTCGGGGCCTGCACCTCGATGACGCTGCGAATGTACGCGGACCGGAAGGCCTGGAAGCTGAGCGGCGTCCAGGTCCGGCTCAAGCACGACAAGGTCCACGCCCAGGACTGCAAGAACTGCGAGACGCAGACGGGGAAGATCGACCGCATCCAGCGGGAGATCCGGCTCGAGGGCGACTTAAGCGAGGAGCAGCGCCAGCGCCTCTTGCTCATCGCGGAGCGCTGTCCCGTCGCCTTGACGCTGCGCTCGGAGATCTCCATCGAGACGAAATTGGTCTGAGGGCACCTCCGGCATCTCGCGAATCCTCAATGAAAGCGGATCGAATCCAGGATGGCCCCGAGGGCCGGCTCGTAGCGCTGGAAGTCCTCCGGGGTGGGGGCGCCCAGCAGGAGGGTGACGGACACCGTGCCGAATTCCGGCGTGTCGAAGTAGCCGTTCCACACCGCCGTCGTATGGCCGTCGCCCCGCCGCTCGAGCTGCAGGATCCCCTGCGCCGGGCCGATGTCCTTGCGCGCGTAGCCCAGGATCTCCTCGCGCTTCAGCTGCGCAGCGGCCTTGGTGAGGAGCGCTTCCATGATGGGACCGAAGGGGATCTTTTGGTCGAAGTAGACGAGGTTGCCGTGGAAATAGGCCTTGCGGTCCTTGGGGCGGAATTCCAGGGAGCGCTTGGCGAGCTCGACCTGCTCCCAATCCGCCGGGACCTCCAAGCGGATCGCTTGGTCGGGCCAGGCGACGGGCGTCCAGGCCGCGACGGCGGCGCGGTCGGACCTCAGCGCCTGCCCGCCGCTCGCGGGCGGGCCCGCGGCCACCGGGGCCTCCGGCGTCACAGGCGCCGCGGGCGCCGCGGCTGAGCCTTCCAGCGGGATCGACCTCCCGTCGTTCAGCTCCAGGCGTCCCGAGATCACGCTCCAACGGCCGTTCTCGCGAAGCAAGGTCGCATAGTATTTTCCCTCGGCCTTGTTCCCCTCCACCGACATCGAGAGGCTGGCCTTGCCGGAGCCGCCCCCTTCCACCGAGACGCTGCCGATCGGCCAACCGGTGTCGCGGATCTCTCCCAAGGCCTCGCGGGCGGCGGGGCTCTCGCGCAGCGTCCGCTCGGTCAGGCGCCCGGCCTCGGAGTCCTTGATCTGGTAGAAGACGAAGCCGACGATGCCCGCGATCAAGAGGACAAAGAGGGTAAGGCAGCCGCAGCCGAGGAAGATCCAGGGCTTGAGCGAACGGCCGGAATCTTGCGAGGGGGCACCCGCCTCGAGCGGCGCGTCGGAACTGGATAGGCTCATGTCTCCTCCCGAAAACGAAGATAAGGTTCGGCGTATTCTGGAGCCTGGATCGGCCTTTGTCGACTCGATATTTCCCGGAAGGGAGAGTAGCCCTTCCAGCGCCGGGGCTGCGACCTTCGCGCCCAGGGGCGAAGCGAGGGCCCTATTCCTTTTGGGATTTTTCTTCCGGTCGAAATCCGTAGGGACAATGCCGGCAGCCGCTTTGGCAGCAGTAGCCGCGCTTCAAGAGGTAGGCCGCGGTGAAGACCATGAAGCCGTCCTCGTTAAAATAGTAATCCTCACCGAATTGGAGCTCCGAATCTTTCATCTGGCGACCTGCGTCATTTTCGTGGAAAATAATAAAACATGAACCGGGACGACCCACAAGCGAGGGTTTGGCACTACCGGCTCGACGCCGAGGGGAATCTCTGGCACGACGGGAGCGTTTTCGAGGATCCCAATATCCTGAACTTCTTCATGCGCAAGATGGAGCGCCTCCCCGACGGTCGCTACTTCGCCCTCTGCCAGGGCGAGGAGTGCTACTTCGAGCCGGAGGACACGGTCTACGTGGTCCGAGGCCTGGAAATCCATCCTGACCACATCGACCTTATTTTTCAGGGCGACTATCGCGAGCGCCTCGATCCGAAGACCCTTCATGTCGGCAAGGACAACATCTTCTATTGCCGGGCCCGCGAGGGGACCTTCGAGGCCCGCTTCGACCGCAAGCCCTACCTCGAGCTCGCCAGGCACATCGACTACGACCCGGCGGCGCGCGGCTTCTACCTTCGCGTGGCTGGAGAAAAATTTCCTATTCTGGGGGTTTGAGGGCCTCGAGGCCCCGCCTTCAGGCCTCTTCGGCATCCGAGGGAATTCCTGCGTGCCGCACCAGAAAGCGTCTGCCGGACTCGGATTTTTCCTCGAGCGTCAGGATGATGTTAACGACCCGGCCGTCATGGGCGCGCACCATCGCGGCATCGACGACCAGAGCGAGGTTGACTTCCCCTCCTTCTCGGTCGGAAAGCGCCATCGCAATCTCCCTCCCCTCGACCTTCCGCATATCGAGAAGGCATTCTTCGCATAATTCCTTGATCTCTTGAGGCAGAGGGACATCCTCCAACTTCTTTCCCTCGACCTCGTGGGACGGAAGGTTGAAGAGCACATAGAGCTGCGAGTTGATGAATTCCACCTCGCCCTCGCGCTTCAGGAGAATCACGCCGTAATCCACCATATTGGCCAAGGTCTCGAAACGGCGCCGCTCGAAGGCGATCCGCCGAATCTTCATTTGGTCGAAAGTTCGAATGTCGCCCAGCATCTTGTTGAGCGCCACCGCGATTTCGCCGAGCTCGTCGTCCGTCTCGACCGGAATCCTCGCCTCCAGGTTGCCGGCCTGGACCTGCTCGATCGCGCGGGCCATTTTCTTGAAAGGATTGCTGACAATTCTTGGGGCGACGAAGCCCAACCCGACAGCCGAGACCAGCAGGACCAACATGACGATGATCATGTTGCGTTGAGCGTTGCTACTGAGTCGATCCAACTCCAATTGGTGCTTATCGAGATCTTGGTATCTCGCCTGCAGCGCCTCACGGCTGAGGGCCACGAAGCTCCCCAGGTTTCTCCGCAACCGCTCCCGGCGGTCGACCAAGTCGGTGGAACGCGAGATTTCGTCGAGGAATTCGAGGGACTCCGTCGCCAATCTCGTCATTTCGTCGTAGCGCGCGATGTTTGCCTCCTTGCTGGACAGCGTTTTGGCCTCTCGGACCAAATCCGGGAGAGACAGAAGCAAAGAGCGCATTTTCTCAAGTTGCGCGGGTGGGATCTCCCCGACGGGCAGGAGGCGTTCTTGCTGATAGACGTCGAACAAGGAATTCTTGATCTCCTCGGTGAGTCGCGCGGCCCGTATATCCCTTTCAACGATGCGTTCCAAGCCGCGGTTAAGTTGGTTGAGGTAGTAAAAGGACAGAAAGCCGATAAGAAGGACGATGAACACTGCCGCCGCGAAGGAAAGCTGGATTCTGTTGGCAACCGAAGAGATCTTCACCATCCCTCCAAGAGTTCCCGAATGCCGCTTTCCGCGCCGACCAGGACCAGGATGTCCTTCTCGAGGATACGAGCGTTGGGATCCGGCGCCGGAAATATGTCCGTCTTAAGCCTGGAATAACCTTTGTCGTCGATCGTGGGAACCTTACGCTGCAAGGCGACGCAGAGCACGCCGTAAAGCTTCCTCAAGTTGAGCTCTCCCAGGGTTTTTCCGATGAAGCCCTTGGGGGTCTCCATCTCCACCAGGGAATAGCCGCTGGGGAAGGCGATGTGCTGGAAAACGTTGGATGTGACCAGGCTGCGGGCGATCTGCTCGCCCATCTGCTCCTCGATCTGAACGACCCGGCTGGCGCCGATTTCTTGGAGCACCTCCGCGTGGATCGGCGACACGGCGCGGGCGATGATCTTGCCCACGCCCAACCGCCTCAAAACCACCGTGGTCATGATGCTGACTTCGATGTTTTCCCCGATCGCGTTCACGGCGGCGTCGATCTCGGACATGCCGACGGAACGGAGGACGCGCTCGTCGGTGGAATCCGCGACGACGGCGTGATGGACGCGGTCTTTGATGTTGTCGACCAATTCGGCCTTATTGTCGATGGCGATGACTTCGACTCCCATCGCCGAAAGGCTGGTCGCTATTTTGTAGCCGAAGCTGCCTAAACCGATGACGGCGATCTGAGTCATAATTATCAACCCACCACGATCTTTCCCGTCGGCATCTTGAAGCCGCGCACCGTCTTGCCCGTTCCGATTAAGAAAGCGATTGTCAGCGGCCCGATGCGTCCGATGAACATCAAAACCGTTATGGCGACTTTTCCGAAAGCTGTCAATTTTGGCGTAATTCCCAGAGTTAGACCGACGGTACCCATTGCCGACACCGTTTCGAAAAGAATTTCCTGGAGGGAAAAAGGCTCGGTCAAGGCGAGCGCGATCGTCCCGATCGTAAGAATCGCAAAGGCGATGAACGTTATGGAGATGCTCTTTCTGACGATATCCCATGGAATTTGACGACCGAAGGTCTCGACCTGCTCCCGACCCAGCAACATGGAACGCACCGTGACGATCAGGACGCCGATGGTGGTGGTTTTGACGCCACCGGCGGTGGAGCCGGGCGAACCGCCGATGAACATCCAGACCATGCACAAGCAGAGGGTCGGCGTCGAAAAACTCGCTATATCGATCGTGTTGAATCCCGCGGTGCGCAAAGTCACCGTTTGAAACCACGAAACCCAGAGCTTGTCGCCCAAAGACATGCCCAACAGGGAATGGGAATATTCCGCGAGAAAAATGAAGACCATGCCTCCCAACAGCAGGACCGCCGTAACCGTCAATGTCATTTTCAAGTGCAAGTTAAGGTGCCTCGGCCTGCCCATGCCCCACAACCCGTAAAGCCCGTAAATCACGGCGAAGCCCAGTCCGCCCGCGATAATCAGCAAGCTCACCGTGAGGTTGACCGTGGGGTCGCTTTGGTAAGCGACGAGGTTGTCGCTCATCAGGGAGAAGCCGGCGTTGCAAAAAGCGCTCACCGCGTGAAACACGCCCATATAGAGGGCCTTGCCGAAATCCCGAAAGTCGAGATACCACCGGGCCGTTAGAACGGCCGCGCCGATGCCCTCGATCAAGAGGGCCATTTTGACGATGTTCTTGAGGGTTCGGGAAAACTCCCCGTAATCGCTCTCTTCCATGACGTTCTGGATGAACAGCCGCTCGCGGATGCTGAGTTTTCTACCCATGATCAGCGCCAGGGAGGTGGACATGGTCATGATGCCCAATCCTCCGACCTGAATTAGGGCGAGGATGACGCCTTGGCCGAAGGCCGTGAAATAAGTTCCCGTATCTTGGACAGCGAGTCCCGTTACGCAAGTGGCCGAGGTGGCGGTGAAGAGGGCGTCCAAGAAATGTATGCGCCTTCCGACGGTTGAAATGGGCAGGGAAAGCAGGACCGAACCCACGGCGATCACTACGGAAAAGCTCGAGGCCAACAGGAGCGCCGGTTGCGTCCTCAAGCGATCGAAAAAATTCTGGACAATGTCCTTTTTAAGGAAGATTTGAAGGCTGCGAACGAGCCTTTCGAGAATGACGAGCCCGGCCCCTAAGCGCGGCTGTCCGTGAGTGATCGCCAAACCACCCAAAACCACCAGACGCACGATCAATTCGGGACTTTGCAGGACCGCGCGCCCTTTCAAAACGAAAAACAGCCCCGTCTGAACGACGAACAAACCGATTAAGACCTGACACAGCGCCTGGATCGCGACATTGGCCCACGGGGGCAAGTCATAGTTGAACTGAAGCAGCAACGTCGCCAGAGTCGCCATGGCGGCGCCCAGCAATACGACTCTGAGTCGTTTCGCGATTTTTGCGAGTCGTTCGCGTATCAAAGGTTATTCCCATCTCCATCGCCAGCATCGCGTCGACGGCTTTGGCGAACGCCTCACCGTGCCTCGCGCACGAATTCGGCGATGATTTTCTTGTCCGCCTCGGGAAACTCGAATAGCGAGAATTGTCGAGGGTGCACCCAGCGCCACTCGGCGCACTCGAGGGCCTTCGGAGTCCCCCCGACCAGGTCGCAAAGCACGAAATAGAGATGGACGCTCTTTTCAGGATAGGCGTGGGAGACCTCCTGGAGCAACCTCAGGGGCCGCACCTCGACATTGAGCTCTTCCTTGCACTCGCGCATCGCACAGTCCGCCAGGCTTTCGCCGGGCTCGAGCTTCCCGCCGGGGAATTCCCAGCAGTGGCCCAGGTGCGAGGTCTTGAGCCGCTTGGTGATGAGAAATTCCCCGCCGCGCTCGATGACGCAGGCGACGACCTGGACGGTCTTGGCATCGAGGACGGGAATGTAATCGAGATTCTTCATGACGCCTCGCAATCCAATGATTTACCGCTTGATGCGACCTGGCCTACGCCAAGCCTTGTCAACAATATGGAATCAACGCGACCGCCCCGCCTGCGGCCCGAAGTGGACCTCGGCGGGCAAGGGATATTCCAAATATTCTCTCAGCCGCCGCGCGAGCTCCGGACCGGCGAGGCGCTCGACGAGCCACAGCCCCAGGTCGATCCCGGAGCTCACCCCGCCCGCGGTGATCAAGTCTCCGTCGTCGACCACCCTTGCCTTCACCACCAAGGTGCCGGTGGCGCGGAGGTCCGCCTCGGCGCCGTGATGGGTCGTCGCGACCCGGTCGACGCTGATCCCCGCCGCCGCGAGCAGCAGGGCGCCGGTGCAGACCGAGGCCACGCAGACGCCCCGGCCGCGCCACTCCGCCAATTTTTTGGGGATCTCCCCTTTTTGAAACTCCGCCCGCGCCCCGGGACCGGCGCCGTCCAACCAGCCCCCGCCCGGAACGATCAGCCAGTCGCCCGCTCGCGGCTCGAGCAAGTCCGGCGATTCCACCCGCGTCCCGAAGGCCAGGGTGACGCGCTCGCGCGGGGTCATCGTGCCGAGCCCCACCTCGAAGCCCGCTCCCAGGCGCCGCGCGGCGCTCAAGGCCTCGTAGGGACCGAAGACGTCCAGCTCCTCCGCGCCGTCGAATAACAGGATGCCGATGCGCATGCGCTCACTCCAGGCGAAACAGCCGCTTCGCATTTTCGGTGGTTTGGGCCGCGACCTCCGCAACGTCCAGGCCCTTCAGCTCGGCGATCAACATGCCGGACAGCGCGATGCACACGGAGGCGGCCAGCGCCG
>SZOV01000119.1 GCA_030263375.1 Deltaproteobacteria bacterium PRO3 | reverse complement strand
GACCTCCAGGTCCTTGACGAACGCCATCGCCACGACGGCTGGCCGTATCGGAACGCGGAGTACCTGTTCTATCAGACGCTGTTCGGGGCCTGGCCCATCGAAGTCGAACGCGTGACGGCCTACATGCAAAAGGCCAGCCGCGAAGCCAAGGAACACACCACCTGGACCAATCCGAATCCAGCCTATGAGTCGGCGATGGAGCATTTCGTCAAGAGCGTCATGGCCGACGAGGCGTTCATCGCCGATTTTGACGCATTCGTGCAGCCTTTCGTCAGGCCCGGGCGGATCAACTCGCTGGCTCAGACGCTGCTGAAACTGACCGCCCCGGGTGTTCCCGACATTTACCAGGGTACGGAGCTGTGGAGTCTCACGCTGGTCGATCCCGACAATCGCCGTCCGGTGGATTACGAGCGGCGCCGACGACTGCTGGAAGGGATGAGGCAGGCCGTGCAGATGTCCATCTCGACCTTCAGCCAGCTACGGGAACGCTCGGGCATGAGCTCGCTCACCGGGCGCGGCGTCTTGTCGGGGTACTGGATCGTCACCGGCTTGCGCACCATGTGGCTGAGCGTGATCGTCAGGCCCTCGAAGATGGAGGTGGCCGCCTGCCGGATGTTTTGAAAGTACTGACTGACCGCCGATTGCGACATAAATCTCAAACTCCGCTAGACGAAGGGGTTCAGCTGGACCTCGGCGCGGGAGACGCGGATCTGCCAGAGCACCCGATAAAAATAGTAAACCGTGATCACCGCCGCGAGGGCCGTGAGGAGGTAGCGCATCATCGGCGCGCCCTGCGGGAAGAGCATCATCCAGATCGCGGTCCCGATGACGCAGACGAAGCCGATCGGGACGAGATACTTCCAGCATAGGCTCATCAGTTGGTCCATGCGGATGCGCGGCAGCGTCCAGCGCAGCTGGATGACCAGGAAGATGATGACGAGGCACTTGATCTGGAAGAAGAGCAGCTGCACGACCTGGGTCAGCCAAACTCCGACCGAGCCCGTCGCCGCCGCCAGGCTCGCCGGGATCTGCCAGCCGCCCAGGAAGAGCGTCGTCAGGATCGCCGCCATCACGTAAAGGTTGGCCCATTCGGCGAAGAAGAAGAACACGAAGCGCATCCCCGAGTATTCGGTGTTGTAGCCGCTGACCAGCTCGCTCTCGGCCTCGGGCAGGTCGAAGGGGGCGCGGTTGCCCTCGGCGACCAGGGCGGTGAAGAGGATGAAGAAGGCGATCAGGCAGAAGGGATTGTCGAAGAGGAACCACTGCCAAGGGTGCGGTCCTTGGCGCGAGATGATCGTCTGCATCGAGAGGCTACCGGCCAGCAGCAGCACCGTGAGGGCCGCCAAACCCGCCGGGATCTCGTAGCTGATGACCTGGGCCGCGGCGCGCATCCCGCCCAGCATCGACCACTTGCTGCCCGAGCCCCAGCCCGCCATGACGAGGCCGACGACGGTGAGCGAGGAGGTCGCGAAGATGTAGAGGATGCCGACGTTCAGGTCGGCGACGATCAGCTTGCTGGCGAAGGGCAAGGCGACGAAGGTCGTGAACATGCCCAAGAAAACCAGGTAGGGCGCGATCACGAAGAGCGGCTTGTCGGCGTCCTTCGGGATCAGGTCTTCCTTGAGCAGGCTCTTGATGCCGTCGGCCAGGAACTGCAAGATGCCCTGCGGGCCGACGCGGTTGGGGCCGATGCGGTCCTGCATGCGGCCGGCGATGCGGCGCTCGATGAAGCTCAAGATGCCGGCGAAGGGCGAGACGAAGAGCATCAGCACCACGGCGGCGATGCCGAACTGGACCAAGGCCTGCACGACCCAAAGCGGGGCGCCGTAGAGGTAGTTTTCGTGAAGGTATGTTGCCAGCTGTTCCATGTTAATCGTTTCGTTGCTTTCCGACGCCTACCGGTCGATCTCCGGCGCCACCACGTCGAGGCTCGCGATCAAGGTGACCAAATCCGCGATCATCATCCCGCGGCTGACCTTTTGAATGATCGACATCCCGGTGAACGAGCCGGTGCGGATCCTCAACCGGAAGGCCTTCGGCCCGCCGTCGCTGATCAAATAATATCCGATGTCGCCGCGCGAGGACTCGGTGCGCACGTAGGCCTCGCCCGCGGGCGGCTTGAGCACCTTGGGCATCTTGGCCAGGATGTCGCCCTCGGGGATGCGCGCGAAGCACTGGCGCAGAATCTTGATCGACTCGCGGATCTCGCGGACGCGCACGATGTAGCGGTCGAAGCTGTCGCCCAGCGTGCCCTGCTCGCCGCGACCGACGATGACGTTGAAATCCAGCTCGGGGTAGATCGAATAAGGCATGTCGCGACGCAGGTCGAAGTCGACGCCGGAGGCGCGCAGGTTGGGGCCGACCAGGTTGTAGGCGACGGCGTCCTCGCGGCTGATGACGCCCACGTTGGCCAGGCGCTCGACGAAGATCTTGTTGCCGGTGACCAGGCGCTCGAACTCGTCCCATTGCGGCTCGAACTGGTCCAGCCAGGCCAGCGAACGCTCGCTGAAGCCCGGCGGCATATCGTAGGAGACGCCGCCGATGCGCACGTAATTGTAGGTGAGGCGCTGGCCGCAGAGGGCCTCCATCAGGTCGTTGACCTTCTCGCGCTCTTTGAGGGCGTGGATGAAGGGCGTGGCCGCGCCGACGTCCATGGCCAGGGCGCCGACCGAAAGCAGGTGCGAGATGATGCGGTTGAACTCGGCGGCGATGACGCGCAGGTATTCGGCGCGCTTCGGCACCTCCAGCCCCAGCAGCTTCTCGACGACCATCGCGTAGCCCTGGTTGGCGTTCATCGCCGACAGGTAGTCCGCGCGGTCGGTGTAGGGCATGAAGCCGTTGTAGTCGCAGATCTCGCCGATCTTCTCGATGGAGCGGTGCAGGTAGCCGACGTCGGGCAGGGCCTCGCTCATCACCTCGCCGTCGGTCTTCACCACGAAGCGGATGACGCCGTGGGTGGAGGGATGCTGCGGGCCCATGTTGAGCAGCATTTCTTGGGTTTGAATCGCCATCGAAAAATCCTAATTACGAATTCAGCAGCGACGGCCGCGTCGTCGCCATGCCGTGGTAGTCCTCTTGCTCTTTGTAATCCTTGCGCAGCGGGTAGCCCACCCAATCGTCCGGCAGCATGATGCGGCGCAGGTCGGAGTGCCCATCGAAGATCACGCCGACTAAGTCGAAGGCCTCGCGCTCCTGCCAGTTGGCGGTGGGATAGACGCCCTCGACCGTCGGCACGCGGGCGTTGGCCTTGGGCACCCGGACCTTGAGGGTCAGGGAGTGCCGCTTGGGATACGAAAATAAATGATAGACCACGTCGAGGTCGTCGGGCGGGGCGTCGACGCCGGTCAGATTGCTCAGGCAGTCGAAGGCCAGCATCGCGTCGTCGCGGCAGAAGGCGAGGATCTCCGCGATCTTCGCCGCGGGCACGGTGAGAAAGGGATCCCCCGCGCGGTCGGTCGTGGGGACCGAACCCTCAAACTTCTCCTGCAAAACTTTGGCGATCTCGTCGAAAGTCATCTGCTTCCCTTTAGCTCGCGCGCCGCGCGAACTTTTCTTTCATCATCTTTTCTTGGATCTTGAGCAGCCCCTGCGTGAGGGCCTCGGGCCGCGGCGGGCAGCCCGGCACGTAGACGTCGACCGGGATGATCTTGTCGACGCCCTTCACGACCGAGTAGGCCAGCTGGAACAGGCCGCCGCAATTCGCGCAGCTGCCCATCGAGATCACGTACTTGGGCTCGGGCATCTGCTCGTAGAGGATCTTGGTGCGCAGGGCCATCTTGTAGGTGAGCGTGCCGGCGACGATCATCAGGTCGGACTGGCGCGGGGTGGCGCGGAATACCGCGCCGAAACGGTCCAGGTCGGACCGCGGACCGCCGGTCTGCATCAGCTCGATGCCGCAGCAGGCCAGGCCGAAGAGCAGGTACCACACCGAGGAGGCGCGGGCCCAGTTGAGGACGTCGTCCACCTTGGTGGTCACGATATTGTCGGGCAACTGCCCTTTTAGGGTCGGAAACATATCAAATCACTCCGCTTACCGGCCTCAGCCGGCTTGGCCGCGAATCAGGGTCGCCGTCTCGGGCGTCGCCTTGCTCAAACGCTCGTCGGGCACCACATTCTTAAACCATTTCAAGTCGCCTTTGACCCAAACGTAGAGAAGTCCGACGAACAGAATCAAGGCGAAAATCAGGATTTCGACGAGGGTCAGCCAGCCCTCGCCCTTGGCCACGGCGTCGCGGAAGGTCACCGCCACCGGGTAGACGAAGGCGATCTCGACGCTGAAGATGACGAAGGTGATGGCGACCAGGTAGTAGCGGAGGTTGTAGTTGATCCAGGCCCCCTGTACGGGGACCTCGCCGCATTCGTAGATGAGCTCTTTTTCGGGGGTGGGAAAGGACGGGCGCAGCAGGCGGCTGAGCAGGAGACTCACCCCGACAAAGCCCGCGCCGACGAGGATAAACACCAAGACATTCGCAAAGTTAAATATCATATCCATTCACCCGCAAAAAGGCGCCGGAGCTATAAGATAGGCCTCCGGACGCGTCAAGAAAATATGGGAAAAACGCCTAGGATTTTGGGGGAAACGGGAGAGAGATGGGGGACGGCCCGCGGGCTCAGTTGAGCTTGCCCTTCACGAACTTCTCGATCTCGAGCATGCTGTCGTTGTACAGGCCCTGAAATTGGACGGCAACCCCGCGGCGATCGTCGACGCTCTCGCTGCGGAGGATCTCGGCGCTCATCTTGACGGGGTTTTTGCGGTTGGGGAGGTGGATGACAACGTCCAGCTTGTGCTGATCGCCCAGCTTGTCGGGATCGACGAGGAGGAACATCCCGCCGCAGCTGATGTTGGAGCTGGTAGTCTGCACCGTCTCGCTGCCCAATTCGAGATCGACGGGCAGTTCCGCATCCACTCGGCGAAAAATTCTCTTCTCGATGTAATTCACGAAGCCCTCGAACAAGCCATCACCTTCATTCTAAACTCCCGGCCGGCGCGGCGCCAGTGGCTTCGGGGCAAAAAACCTCGAAAATGATCTTTCGCCTTTTCGCCACCGCGTCCGCGACGGGGGAATTTCGCTTCATGCCTGGAAAAGAACCGGAACCTTCGAGAAAGCGCTTTAGTGAATTATCCACAAGCCTGTCAACATCTTAAAATAACGCCCCGCGTTGCCCGAGGCTCTGTACGGACATTGACTAACTGCGTTAGATCATTCGGCTTTTGAAATGACTAATTTTTTCAGAAGGGACGCTCCTCGGGGCCTCTTGCCCAGAAAATCGGCGCCTTCGCTTCCTTGACACGGCGAAAGGCAAAAACCGATAATCGCAAGACATGCAGGAATACGTCTCGATCACCCGTTTGCAAGACTACATCGGCCGCAAGGTCGAGATCATCGCCTTCGAAATCTCCTACATGGGCATCTTGACGCACGTCGATTACGACAGCGGGACGCTGAAGATCGTGGACGGCGAGGACTTCGCGATCCTGGAGATCGAGCGGGTGGAGTCGTTCAGTTTGATCGAATGAAGAGGGGCCGCGTCACTGCAGGCCGATGTTGGTCACCTGGATGTCGCGCTTCCGCGTGAAATCCGAGACCTTGATGAAGAGTTCGTCTTCCTCGCGCTTCGAGGACTTCAAATCCGAAATGATGCTCTTGGCGACGTTGGTGATGGAGACCTTCGAGCCCGTGCCCTGCGGCGTCACCTTGACGGCGATGCGGTAGTAGGCCCCGACGGTGCCGAAGTCGCGGCGGCCGAAGACCAGGACGTAGTGCGAGTCCGCGGTGGTGGGCTGCCAGTAGGTCTCGAGGGTCAGCGCTTTATCGTCGACTTCCTTGAGGGAGTAGCCGCGGAAAACCAAGGCCTCTTTGGCGGCGCGGAAGGCCTCTTCGGGCGGAACCGAGTAATACTTCACGACGGCCTCGGCCTCTTGGATGGTGCCGTAGAGGGCCGGTTTGCTGCAGGCGGCGAAGGCGACGCAGAACAACAGGGCGATGCGGACGACGTTAACGAGTTTCATGATTCCTCCCTCTGCGATAGATTAGCACGAGCAGCGCCGCGATGAGAAGGATCGCGCTGATGAATTGCGAAGTGCTGAGCCAACCCCGCAGCACGAATCCCCGCTCGGCGTCTCCGCGCAGGGCCTCGACGGCGATGCGCACAAACGCGTAAGTGATTAAGTATAGAAGAAGAATTTGCCCGTCAAACGCTTTCTTGCGGCTCTTCCAGGCGAGGAAGGCGAAGATCAAAAATTCCGCCGCCGACTCGATCAGCTGCACCGGATACAGGGGAATACCGGCCGGGGCCAGGCCCTCCGGGCGTTCAGGAAAGACCACCGCGTACCAGGCATGGGGGTCGCAGGTGCGGCCGTGGCAGCAGCCCGCCAGGAAACAGCCGATGCGCCCAAAGGCGTGCCCCAGGGCGACGCCCGGCATGAAGACGTCCGCGACCTTCCAAAAATTGAGCCGGTGCCGCTTGAGGTAGAACCAGGCGACGAAAATGCAGGCGATCAGGCCGCCGTAGAAGACCAGACCGCCCTCCCAGACCCGGAAGGCGGCGAGCGGGTGCTCGGCGTAGTAGCGCCAATCGACCGCGATGAAGACGAGCCGCGAGCCGACGATGGCCGCGATCATCAGCCAGAAGGCCAGGTCGACCATGGCCGCGACAGGAATGCCGTCGCGTTTCGATTGGTAACGTATCCAGGCCAAGGCGGCGAGGAAGCCGACCGCCACCATCAGCCCGTAGGCATGGACCTTGAGTCCCCCGGCGATCGGTATCTCGAATAGTACCGGATGCATGGCGGCAACATGGCCTCATGGATGAGTCTTTACAAGCGAATTTCTCCCTGCAAGACTGCCCGCGTGAAGCAGTTACGGCCATGGCTCTTGCTACCTCTGGTGTTGACCTGCCTCGGCGCCTGCCAAAGCGGCGGCCCGGATGCGGGTTCCCCGACGCCCTCCCCCAACCCATCGTCCACTCCCTCGCCCAGCGCCGTGCCGGAACCGCGGGCGGAATTCTTCAGCTTCGGGGATTGGGGCACGGGGACGCCGAGCCAATTCGAGGTCGCCGCCGCAGTCGAGGCCGATTGCGCAACTCGGGGTTGCGACTTCGGCCTGCTCTTGGGGGACAACTTCTATCCGACCGGAGTCAGCTCCGTCGCCGACCCGCAGTGGCAGGACAAATTCGAAAATGTCTACGACGGCCTGGCGGGACCTTTCTATGTGGTGCTGGGCAATCACGACTACGACGGAAACGAGCAGGCTCAAGTCGACTACACGGCCACGCAAACCCGATGGAAGCTCCCGGCCCGAGCCTATTCCGTGCGTATCCCCGAGGGTTCCGTCCAGCCGCTCTTGGAGATCTTCGTCATCGACAGCAACGCCTTCGACCCCGTCGCGGCGACCGCCCTGCAAAACTCCCTGAATGCCTCCAACGCGACCTGGAAGCTCCTGGCCCTGCACCATCCTATTTACAGCAACGGCCTCCACGGCGACGACTCGGCCGGCATCAATGCCCTGTTGGTTCCCGTGATCTGCAACCGCGTCGACGCGGTGTTAGCGGGCCACGACCACCTCTTCTCCCACCTCGACGACCCGAACGACGGCTGCGCCTTTCGGCAATTCGTAATCGGCACGGGCGGCAAGGACCTCTACGCGACCAATTCGGACCCGAGGGCCGTCTTTTCGGAGTCAACTTTCGGCTTCGGGCGATTCGAGGTTGAAACTCACCGGCTCTACATGGAATTCCGCCGCAGCGACGGCAACCTCGCCTATTCCTTCGAAGCCACAAAATAAAAGAATAAAAAAATTTCCCCCCAACAGCACAAGCCCCTAGCCGGGGGCGATATGTCCCTAAGCGGGACCCTCCGAAAAGCCGATCACCTTAAGGCCTTATAATATCGGCTTTTCGGCGGAGGCCGGACCCCCGGCCTGAGATACCGTCTTGCTAGTCAAGCTGCAAAAGCAAGCAATGGGTCAAAAGGTTTATTATTCTTCAGGACACCATAGATTATGTGAAGCA
>SZOV01000118.1 GCA_030263375.1 Deltaproteobacteria bacterium PRO3 | reverse complement strand
GGCCTCCGCCGAAAAGCCGATATTATATAGGCCTTAAGGTGATCGGCTTTTCAGAGGGTCCCGCTTAGGGACATATCGCCCCCGGCTAGGGGCTCGTGCTGGGAAGAGAAAAGTTTTTACGGGTTATCAATATTTATATTTTTGATTTTCCTACTTCATCCCCCCGGCAGCCTCCGTGGCCGCAGGAACAGGGCCGCGGGTCCGCGCAGGGCGTTGAATTGCAGGTAAAGCCTGGCTCCGTCGCTCAGGCTTTCGAAGGAGGAGGGGCTATCGTGAGGCCCGTCGCGGCTCGTTTGGGCCAAGTGGGCGAGATAAAGCCCGCCGAGGATGCCGACCTGCACCGCGCCTTCATGAAACAGGCGTTGCCGAAGCGTGGCGCCGCGCATCGAGGCGAGGCCCATGCGGCGACGCGCCAACAGGGAGCCGGCCGACATCATCGCCCGCGTTGGCACGAAGAGCAGGTAGGCGTTGCGGAGGTCGCGGTCCAGCGCGTCGGAGCTCCAGTCGAGTTCGCGCCCCTGTAAGGTTTGGGAGACGCGCGAGGCCATGGCGAAGGCGGGGGCTTCCATGGTCACCCCGGCCCAACCGGCGGCCAGTCGAGCGACCGGTTCCCGCGAAATCCAGGGGGCTGGCAGTCCCGCGGCGGCGAAGCGAGCCCGCGTTCGCAGGATTCGGCCCAGGGCCGCGAATCGGATCGTGCGCCCGACGACGCCGGCGACGCCGAAGGCGACCAGATCGCTCGGGTCGAGGGTCTGGCGCAGGAACAGCTCCCCGTAGTCCCGCCAGGTGCCGCGGCCGCTCAGGAAGTCGAGGCGGGCCTGGGCCCGCTCGGCCAGGCCCCGCCGGGCGGGGGCGCAGCCGGAATCGCGGTTGAAGGCGACGACGGTCATGTAGATGCGTCCGGCAATCTCGTAGCGCTCTTGCGTCTCCAGGTCGTGGGCAATGTCCATCAGGCCGGCGAAGAAGGCCTCGGGGTCGCGCTCGCGGGCGAGAGAGAGCAGGGACTCCAAATGGCCGGCGGATTCCGACTGAAGTCGGCTTCTCCCCGTGGCGGGCATGCCGCTCAGCACGCGGCGCAGGTCGGATTCCGCGGCCGCGCCGGACACGGAGAGCCCTTCCTCGTTGCCGGTCAGAATACGGGAGAGCAGAAATGCCGGGGAAATCTCTTCAGAGGGGGCCCGCCAGCAGCCGTTGGCGTCGCGGGTGGAGGGGAGGATCGGGGTCATGGCACAGGCCTTTCGCGTGCCCCGCGAGTGCTCAGAAGTGGTCGAATAGACCCTTATCGGTGGAAGGGATAGGGAGTTGTCAAGCGATTCGATCCCCGCCCGCCCGGGGCGATTGACCGGAAAGCCCATGAAATATATAAGCCTAGCGTGGAGCAACGCCCCAACATCAAGGCCCTGACCCTCGCCCAGCTCGGCCAAACCCTGAAGGATTGGGGGCTGGAGGGCTTTCGCTTCGAGCAGGTCTTCCGCTGGCTCTACCAGAAGGACGCCGCGAGCTTCGAGGAGATGAGCAATCTCTCCAAGGCCCTGCGCGCCAAGCTGGCGGAGCACTTCGTCATCGAGCGCATGACCCCCGTCCAGGTGCAAACCTCGGAGGACGGTACCCGGAAGTTTTTATTCCAGCTGAGCGACAAGGAGAGCGTCGAGAGCGTCCTCATCCCCAACGAGGAGCGCCAGACGCTGTGCATCTCCACCCAGGTCGGCTGTGCGATGGCCTGTTCCTTCTGCCTGACCGGTACCCTGGGGCTGACGCGGAATTTAAGCCACTACGAGATCGTCGAGCAGGTGATGGCGGTGCAGCGCGCGATCGGGCCCGACACCCGCATTACGAACGTCGTCTACATGGGCATGGGCGAGCCCCTGCACAACTTCGATAACGTCGTCGAGTCGGTGCGGCTCTTGATCGACGAGAAGGCGCTCAACTTGAGCAAGAACAAGGTCACGGTCTCGACCAGCGGCCTGGTCCCGCAGATGCTCAAGTTCGGCGAGCTCTTGGACGTCAAGCTGGCGGTCTCGCTCACCGGGACCACCGACGAGATGCGCGACGTCCTGATTCCCGTCAATCGCAAGTACGATTTAAAGACGCTGATGCAGGCCTGCCGCGATTACCCGATGAAGCGGCGCAATCGGATCACCTTCGAGTACACGCTGCTCAAGGGCGTGAACGACTCCCTCGAGGACGCCAAGCGCCTGATCAAGCTCTTGCAGGGCATTCCCGCGAAGGTGAACCTCATCCCCTTCAACGAGTATCCGGGTAGCCTCTACCGGCGCTGCGAGGACGAGACGATGTTCCGTTTTCAGAAATACCTATTGGACCGCCACGTGCAGGCGAACGTGCGCACCAGCCGCGGCAGGGACATCTTGGGGGCCTGCGGGCAGTTGAAGGCGGCGATGGAGCAGAGAAGGTTGCCGAAGCGGCCCTTGGCGTCGGAAGCGGGGTCCGCCCCTATGGCCAACTAGGCGCCCCCTCCGGTCGCGGGACCTCCTCGAAGGCCACCTGCTTTTGCAGGTCCCGCAGCACGGCGTCGATGGTGCCGGCGAAGTCCCGGGCGATCAGAAGTTCGATCACCGGCTTGCCGACCTCGAGGGTGCGCATGACGACCATGCCTTCGTAGGATTCGAGGACCGCTTTGAGGAAGACGATGTCGCTGGGATCGACCTTAAAATTTCTGACCACGATTTCCTTGACGCTCATGTGGGGGATTCTGCCTTTCCGCGCCGTGACGGCGCAGGATATCTTTTCCGCGAAGTCCTACCGGGTGAAGGGCTCGGGCGAGACCGCCGCGCCCAAGCCCGAGCCGGCCAAGGGCCCGCCGCCGATGGGCCTGCCGTCCTCGGTGAGCCAGCTCCCGGAAGGCACCCATGTCTTCGTCCCCTCCGTGCCGGAATACGTCTACCACGAGGTCGCCAACCCGCAGCCGATCGCCGTCCCGAAAGGGCCCCCGCCCGTCTACGTCAACCACGAGGTCTTCGGCAAGATCTTGGAAAAATTCGTCTCCAAGTCGGGTTGGGTCAACTACCGCGACCTCAAGCGCGACAAGGAGGCCCTAGAGAGTCTCGACGCCTACGTCAACGACCTCATGGCGCTCAATCCCTCGACGCTGACCGACCCCCAAGACAAGCTGGCCGCCTGGCTGAACCTCTACAACGCGACGATCCTGCGCGATATCCTCAAGGTCTATCCCGTCGAGAACCTCTTGAAGATCCCCAATTTCTTCGGCAAGCCCCGCTTCAAGGTCGGCGACAAGACCTACTCCATCCTGGACGTCGAGGAGCTGATCTTCCGCCAGGAGCTGCAGGAGCCGCGCACCGTCTTCGCCCGGGTCAACGGCGCCAGCAGCAGCCCGCGGCTGATGCGCGAGGCCTACGACCCGCGCAAGATCGACAAGCAGCTCGAGGAGCGGACGATGGCGTTTTTCAAGGACCCGGCCAACATGCATTACAACGTCGTGGGCAAGACCCTGCTGCTCAACGCGACAGTGGCCTTCTACGAAAAGGATTTTTTGGACCTGCGCGGCTTCTTGGCCAATTATCTGAGCGGGATGGCGCCCAACTATTACCTCTCCTACCTCGGCTACGACTGGAAGCTGAACGACGAGAAGCTGCATTGAGTCCCCGCATGCCTTGACCCCCGAAGATCGACCGTGCTATGCTTTTACCTAAACTCGATCGATACAGGTAACCTATGGCGATTGTTACAGTTTCCTCTAAATTTCAAATCGTGATTCCTCCCTCGATTCGCGAATCTTTGGGCATCAGGCCCGGGGAAAAGATCCACCTGCTTCCCTATCAAAACCGCATCGAGTTCATCCCCCAGCGCGAGATGAAAAAGATGCGAGGCTTCCTCAAAGGCATCGACACCCGCGTCGAGCGAGAGAAAGACCGCGAATGAACGTCGTCGATTCCTCGGCCTGGTTGGAATACTTCGCCGATGGACCTAACGCCGATTTTTTTGCGCCGGCGGTGGAGGCGGTGGATCGGCTCTTGGTGCCCGCCGTCTGCTGTTTCGAGGTATTCAAAAAAATCCTGCGGGAACGAGGGGAGGGCGAGGCGCTTCAGGCCGCCGCCTTGATGCGCCAAGGGCGCGTGGTCCCCTTGGACGAGGGGCTGGCCCTCGAGGCCGCCAAACTGAGCCTGATAAAAAAGCTGCCGATGGCCGACAGTATCGTCCTGGCCACGGCCTGGAGTCATCGCGCCGTGCTTTGGACCCAAGACGCGGATTTCGAGGGGATGGAACCGGTTCAATTCAAGAGGAGGCCTTAGATGCCCGAAAAACTGACGCTCGTGATCGGCAATAAAAATTATTCCTCTTGGTCGCTGCGACCTTGGCTGCTGATGAGGCAGATGGGGATTCCCTTCGAGGAGATCTTGATCCCCTTGTATCGCCCCGAGACCAAGGAGCGCATTTTGATGTATTCGCCTTCGGGCAAAGTTCCGGCCTTGAGGGAAGAAGATCGCGTCGTGTGGGAGTCACTGGCGATCGCCGAGTATCTGGCCGAGATGTTCCCCCGGATGAATCTCTGGCCGGAAGATCCCGAGGCGCGAGCCCTGGCGCGGTCGGTCTCGAACGAGATGCACGCGGGCTTTCACGCGCTGCGCTCCGAGCTGCCCATGAATATCCGGCGCGCGCCGTCCCCCGTGGCGATGAGCGAGGCCGCCCTGGCCGACGCGCGGCGGGTGCGGGAAATCTGGCGGCAGTGCCGAGCGCGCCACGGCGGGGGAGGGCTCTTCCTCTTCGGGCGTTTCTCGATCGCCGACGCGATGTACGCGCCGGTCCTGTTTCGCTTTTATAATTATGCCGTGGATCGCGACGAGGTCGCTTCGGCCTACCAAGAGACGATGTTCGCCTTGCCCGCCCTACGCGAGTGGATCGAAGCCGCCCGCGCGGAGCCTTGGGTGATCGCGGCCTCCGAAAAATAAAAAAGGCGACGGAGATTCCGTCGCCTTGAGGGTAGCGGGGCCAGGATTTGAACCTGGGACCTCCGGGTTATGAGCCCGGCGAGCTACCAGACTGCTCTACCCCGCAGTGAAGTGACGCAGCTTATAGGTTTGCACGAATTTGAAGTCAAGGTTTTCGGGGAAAAGAATTCCCGCGGCGAGGCCACCCTATCAATTACCTATAATTTTACTAAAATTGTCATAATAATAGTTGACTGTTTATAAAAGAGGCCTTAATGTTGCCACAGTCATTACCTTATTTAATTAAAGGAGGGTAAAATGGCTGTTAAGAAGAAGAAAGCGGCGAAGAAGAAACCCGCTAAGAAAAAAGCTGCAACCAAGAAGAAAACGGCTAAGAAGAAAAAGAAATAGTTAGCTCGTTTGGTTGTAACGAGTTTGAAACCCCGTTTCGAGAAATCGAAGCGGGGTTTTTGTTTGTGCGTTTTTTGGTGGAACGAGAATAGGTCGGGAATAAATTTTAAAAAGAAGAAGACAAAAGGGGAGGGGGTGTCGAGCGCTCCGCGTGGAGGGCGACGCCGAAGAAATTTTTCACGAAGGGCAGGAAGGAATCAGTGAACGGTCCGCTTGTCCAAGCCCCCTTCGCCGTTCGACTCTTGGGCCTTGGTGAGGATGATGTTGGCCACTTCGAATTCGGAGCCCTCCAGGGGAATGCCGCTCTCGATCCACAGGCGGTTGAAGCGCTCGGTGCCGATGTCTCCCGAGGCGATCTCGACGCAAAGCTCTTTTAAGACCTTGTCCATGAATCTCCCTCCCAGGAAAAACCGATCAGAGACATATAATTTTGCATAATTTGTTGATATTTTATTAAAAGGTCAAGAAATTTCGCTAAATATCTTTAAATTTCATCCGATTTTGCAATTTAAGGGCGATTTGTAGCCCTTGTCCCGGCCCGAAAAGGCTGTTACAGGCTCCTGGGGGCAAAGCGAGCTAGGCGCGAAGACCAATGACCAGGGCCTTTCCTGTACAATTCGGGCGTTATCTGCTGGTCGACAAGATCGCCTCAGGGGGCATGGCCGAGATCTTCCGCGCCAAGCTGGTGGGCGTGGAGGGCTTCGAGAAAAACGTCGTCATCAAGCGCATCCATCCCTTCTGGTCGGAGCGCCGCGACTTCATCACCATGCTGGTCGACGAGGCCAAGCTGCTCGTCCACCTCAACCATCCCAACATCGTCCAGGTCTACGAGCTCGGCCGCGAGGGGGAGACCTATTTCATCGCGATGGAGTTTGTGGAGGGCGTCGACCTGCGGCAACTGCAGAACCGCCTCAAGGCGCTGGGGCGCCGCATGCCGCCGGAGATCGCGACGGCCGTCGTCCTCGAATCGCTGAAGGGCCTGCACTACGCCCACGAGCGCTCGCTGAAGGAGCGCGGGCGCTTGGATATCGTCCACCGCGACGTCAGCCCGCAGAACATCCTGCTCAGCTTCGAGGGCGAGGTGAAGGTCACCGACTTCGGCATCGCGAAGGCGATGACCCAGACCCACGAGACCCAGACCGGGGTGCTCAAGGGCAAGTACGCCTACATGTCGCCCGAGCAGGCGGTGGGCGCCCCGCTCGACGCGCGCAGCGACCTCTTCGCCTGCGGCATCGTCCTCTACGAGCTGCTCTTCGAGCGCCGCCTCTTCGCGGGCAAGAACGACCTTGAGACCCTCGAGAACGTGCGCCGCGCGCAAGTGCCCTGGCCCGAAGACGACGCAGGAGTCTTTCCCGGCCTGCGTGAGGTCTTGGCGAGGGCGCTTCAGGTCCGCCCGGAGGACCGCTTCGCCACCGCCGAGGATTTCGCCGAGGCCTTGGAGGCCTGCCTTCCAAAAGACAAGCGCGGCGGCCGACGTCGTCTCTCCGCCTTCCTCGAGGAGGTCTTCGCGGAGGAGATCCGCGACCGGCGCCGGCAAGGGGAGGAGATACGGCAAAAGACCGAGAGCTTCTTGAGGCAGACCCAGGCCGGGCCGCCGGCGGAAGAGGAGACGGTTTCGCTGGTGGAGGCGCCGACGGAGCACGAGCCGCGGCCCGCCAGCCCCTTGGCCGCGCCGTCGCCCGTAGCCTCGAACGCCGAAAGAACGCCTTCATCCGCGGTCTCCGAGTCGGGCCGATCCGCACCGCAAGCCCTGACCGCGGTATCCGCGAAGGCGCGACCCCGAAGGCTCGTGCGCGGGGTCGCCGCTTTGGCCTTCCTGACGTTGGTCGGCCTCGCTTACGCCGCTTGGCGCCATTGGCCGCGTGCCGGCGGCGAGGGGGCCGTCGTCACCGGCGGGGCACAGGTCGTCGCAGCGGCCCCAGCGCCTGCGCAGCCTTCAGTCCCGGGCGACTCCTTGGCCGCGGCTTCCGCCCCGACTCCCGCGTTGGCCGTCGCTGAATCCCGGCCCGGCTTGGCGTCGCCTTCCACAGCGCCGCCGGGTCCGCTCTTGTTCAAGGCCACGCCGGCCGCCGCCCAGCTTCGAGCCCAGTACCCCGGCGGCGAGCAGAGCGGGGTAGGGACCCTGAGGCTCGAAGGCCTCGCCGCGGGGACTCCGCTCCAAGTCAGCGCCTCCCTGGCGAGCTATGAGCCCCAATCAAAATCCCTGAAGGTCTCCCAAGACCCTTCGCCCCAAGAGCACGTATTTAAGTTGGAAAAGAAGGCCCCCGCCTTCGGCGGCCTGCGCGTCAACGCGGTGCCTTGGGGGCGGGTCACCGTGCCCGGCCTGATCGGCGGCAGTGAGACGCCGGTCGTGCGCGGCAAGGTCCCGGAAGGAAAATACGCCGTTTCGGTCAGCAACTCCGCCTTGGGCAAGACCCTGCGCGCGACCGCGGTGGTGCGCGGCGGCAAGACCACCCACTGTCACGCCGATTTCGAGGGGCGCGGGGCCTTGAGCTGCCGTTGAATCCGCGGAAACATTCTCCTTGGCCGCGGCGCGTGGATCGGACTATCAGTCGGCCTGGACAAGACGCGCTCCGGTCCAAAGCGGCCGGGGCCGGATCCGCCCGAATCTCCGCGTTTTCAGTTCCCGGCCTCGCGTGACTGGAACGAAACGGCGATCGGCGCCGATGGAATCGACGACCCTATGAAAAAGTTTTTTTTGGCCCTGACCGCCCTCTACCTCGCGCTCCCGGTCAACCTGATCGTCAT
>SZOV01000117.1 GCA_030263375.1 Deltaproteobacteria bacterium PRO3 | reverse complement strand
AGGGAGGATTTGCCGGCGTTGGAACGCCCCAGGAAGATCGCGATCGCACCTCGCAGCACGGGGAGCTGCTCGGGGAGGTAAGAAGTGGCTACGATCTCGGGGATGGGAGCCGGTTTCTTCTTCATCCCGACCGGCCCATCGCCGGGACCCGGGCCGGCTTAAACAGCATCTTGTAGCGCAGGGTCGCGAAACCGATCCAGAGCAGCTCGATGCCGACGAAGGTCGCCATCCCCGTCGCGCCGCCCGAGCTGAATCCGTAGCTGTGTAGGCCGACGCCTAAGATGAAGTTCACCCCATACCAGGCCATCAACACCAGCAGAAAAGCCAGCACCGAGCCCAGGGCCAGCCCGAAACCGCGCAGCCAACCCGCGAAGCGGCCGTGCAGGATCGCCAGGTACCCCAAGAGCGCGATCAGCGCCCAGACCTCTTTGGGATCCCAGCCCCAGAACCGACCCCAGGAGGCGTTGGCCCAGACCCCGCCGAGAATGGTGCCCGCGGCCAGGAGGATGACGCCGACCTGCATGGACCGATAAAGAAAATAATTGAGGCGCTCGATGCGCTCCTTCGCCTGCGGCTTGAAGATGTAGTAGCCCAGGCTCACGTTGCCCACGCCGAGGGCCAGGGCGAAGGCCGCATAGCTCAAGGTGATGGTGAGCACGTGGATAGTCAGCCAATAGTTGCTGCGCAGCACCGGCACCAGCGGATCGATGGCGGGATCGAGGATGGAGGGTACCGAATCGGCCACCACCAGCAGCAGGGTCGCCAGGGCCGCCGCCGCGGCGGCGTAGATCTTGGCCCGGTAGACCGCCTCGAAGATCAGGGCAAAGAGGACGACGCCGAAGGCCACCCAGATCACCGACTCGTACATATTGGTCACCGGCGGACGCCCCGAGATCATCATGCGCAGGACGAAGCCGTAGATATGGACCCCGAAGGACAGCGCCAACAGGCCCATCCCCGCCCAATACAGCCCCTTCCCCTTCATCCAGAGGCTGCTGATCAGGAGAAAGAAGGCCAAGGCATAGCCCAGCCAGGCCAGGCGGAAGGGTTTGATCGTGTTGAGCTGGATCTCGCGATGCAGGTCCTGGGCCGAGGGGTAGTCCTTGACGATCTGCCCCTGCTCTTTCAGGAGATCGCGCATCATCAGGGCCATCTGGCCGAACAGCGCGGCGTCGCCTTGAAAATAAGCGGCCAGGCTGCCCTGGACCGCGCCGGCGATCTTGGCCTCGACGGTCGGCGCCGCCTGCATGGCCGAGAGATTGGGGTAGCGCTCCGCCAGCTTCTCGAGGCTCTCCCAGTGGCCGCCGGCCTGGGGGATCACCGTGAGGGCGGAGCCCGAGGCGATGGTGTAGAAAAGGTTGAGGCGTTGCATCAGGCTGGCGGCATGGCGCTCGATCTCGCTTAAGCTCGCCCCTTCCTGCTGCTTGGCCGCCACCGTCTGCATGAAGAGCTGAAACTCTTGGTTGGCGGCGAGATCGGCGGGCGCAACGCGGCCGCTCGTCGGCTTCAACCCCACCTGCTCCTGCAGGGGCTTGAAGCCCGCGTCCAGGATGGGTTGCCTCTCCCAGACCTTGGTCTGCGTCAGCCAGGAATAAATCAGCTCGATGGGATCGAAGCCTTGGAACTTCTCCCGGCCGGTGATGGTGCGGACCGTCTCGCGGGCGAAGGTGTCGAAGGGCTTCTTGCGGCCGCCCTCCTGGATCGCCACCTCCCGCAGGATCTCGACCTGCATGCCGGGCTTCGGCGCGGGCATCTCGCCTTCCGCCCGGAGGGCGGCGGGGAGGCATAGGATTCCCAACATCAAGAAAGTCTTCAAGCGCTTCATGGCGTTTTCTCCATCGGAATCTCGGGACTGAGCCCGGCGGTCGCGGAGGAGGCCTGCGCTTTGCGCGCCGCGATCCGTTTTTGAACGAACATGGGTTTGAACCAAAACATCAGGGCGATGCCCGTGCACATCACGAGCGAGCCGAGGTACTTCAGAAAGATCCCGGGGTCATAGGCGACGGCCAAGACCGAATAGTCGGGGCCGCCGGGGTTGAGCTGGTAACTGGCCTGGAAGAGCTTGTACTTCCCGTACTCGAGGGGTTGGTTCATGGCGATGAGCCGGGAGTCCTGCACCTGGGCCTCGCGGTCGATCAGGGTCACCTGACTCTCGTAGCTGGACGGGTCCTTGGTCCCCTCGTAGGTGCCCATGCGGAAATCGTCGAGGCGCAGCTCGAAGCCGACCGGCTTGCTCTTCAGGCCGTAGGCAACCTTGAGGCGGCGCGGGCCCAGATCGACGTCGCGGCTCTCCCCTCGCCCCAGCCAAAACTCCCGCTGCGCTTGCCCATTGGCGAGCGTGAGCCGGACGGCCGAGGGCGGCCCTTCCTTGCCCTTGGGAACGGAGACCTTGCGGTAGACCTTCTCGATGCGCGCGCGGGGGGTGTCTTGGACCACGGAGAAGTCGAAATCCATCCAACCCGTGGCCACCGGTTTGTCCAAAGCCAAAGGCGAGATCTCGCGCCAAGCCCCGCCCGACTTGAGGGCGTAGTAGTGCTCGCCGTTCTCGAGGCGGACCAGGGCGAGGGCGTTGTCGGAGGCGTTCCAGTCGGGCGGGAAGTCATAGAGTCGCGGCCGCAGCTTGGAGTTCACCTCGCCGTGCACCGTCGGCAGCATCGGAAACTTGGCGAAGACGGTATGGCGCTCCCCGCCCGCCGGGGTCTCAAGCGTCAGGGTGAGCGCGGGGTTGACGCGCTCGGAATCGACGCTGCGCAGCCCGTTGGGGTCGACCGCGGCGTTGGAGAGGTAATTTTTGAGAGTGAGCGTGCCGGCGCGCGTTTTCAAAGGTTGGTTCAGGTTGGGTTTCACCGGGATCCACTCCCCCTCCAGCCACAGGGCCGGACCGGCGAAGGCCTCGGGCTCTTTCAAGAGGCGGCGGAAGGAGGCCAAGTCGGGGAGCTCGAGATAGGCGACGGTCGCGGGCCCCAGGTTGAGGCGCTGCCGCTCGAACTCGCGGGCGAAGACCCACTCCTGCATGGTGGTCCGCGAACCGCTGATCTTGATTTCGAGCGCCGGATTGTCGAGGGAATTGTCGGCCTCGACGCGGATGTCCTCGGCCGCGTTGGGGATGAAGTCGTCGACGCGGGCCTCGACGTCGCCCAGCACCCGGGCCGTCCAGGGCCGCTTGGCGTCGGGAGGGTCGAAACGGAACTCGGCGGGCTTCTGCTCGAGCTTGCCCAAGTCGACGTCGTAGAAGAAGAGCTGGGCCTCCTTGATCGTCATCTTCTTTCCGGTTTCGCCCTCCGCGAGGATCATCTGCCCCTCGTAGCCTTCGATCAGGGTGAGCAGGGAGCCGGCGAGCAGGATCAGGATGCCCAGGTGGGTGACCAAAAAGCCGATGTGGTGGCGCTTCCAGGGCCAGCGCGAGAGGGCCGCAAACAGGACGTTGATCCCCAGGACACCGAGGATGGCGGTGAACCACCAGGTGCCGTAGACGTAATGCTTGGCGGTGTCGGTGTCGTGGAGCGACTCGTAGAAAGTGCCGACGGCAAGCACCGCGGCGAGGGAAAGGATCACGATGACGGCCAGCTTGAGCGAGGACAGGAAGCCGAACAGGGCGCGACCGATTTTCGATAAAACAGACTTCATGGTACCTTCACGGGCGCCCTAAGTACGGCGCCCCGCCAACACTTGGCCCCCCAGATAACGGGCCTTCCCTCCCAAACGTTCTTCGATTCGCAGCAATTGATTGTACTTGGCCGTGCGGTCGCTGCGGGAGAGCGAGCCCGTCTTGATCTGCCCGGCGTTGGTGCCGACCGCCAAGTCGGCGATGGTGCTGTCCTCGGTCTCCCCCGAGCGGTGCGAGATGACGGCGGCGAAGCCGGCCTGCTTGGCCAGGCGGATGGCCTCGAGCGTCTCGGTGAGGGTGCCGATCTGGTTCACCTTCACGAGGATGGCGTTGCCCGCCTTCGCCTCGATGCCCCGGGCCAGGCGCTTGGGATTGGTGACGAAGAGGTCGTCGCCGACCAGCTGGATCTTCCCGCCCAGCTTCCGGGTGAGGGACTTCCATCCCTCCCAGTCGTTTTGGTCGAGGCCGTCCTCGATGCTGACGATCGGGTAGCGCGCGGTCCAGTCCGCGTAGAGGCTGATCAGGCCCTCGGCGTCGAGCTCTTGGCCGCCCTCCCCTTCGAGGCGGTAACGGCCGTTCTTGAAAAACTCGGAGCTCGCGACATCGAGGCCGAGCAGGACGTCGGCCCCGACCCGGTAGCCGGCGCGCTCAACGGCGGCGCAGATCAGGTCCACCGCCTCTCGGTTGGAGCCGAGGTTGGGGGCGAAGCCGCCCTCGTCGCCCACCGAGGTCGCGTAGCCCTTCTCGCCCAGGACCTTTTTGAGCTGGTGGAAGACCTCGGCGCCGCAGCGCAGGGCCTCGCGGAAGCTCGGCGCCGACACCGGCAAAATCATGAACTCTTGGAAGTCGACGTTGTTATCGGCGTGCTGCCCGCCGTTGAGGATGTTCATCATCGGGGTCGGCAGGACCTCGGGCTGGACGCCGAACAGGGCCGCGATGTGCTCGTAGAGCCACTTCCCCTGGTGCTGGGCGGCGGCCCGGCAGACCGCCATCGAGGCGCCGAGGATGGCGTTGGCGCCGAGGCGTCCCTTGTTCTCGCAGCCGTCCAGCTCGAGCATGAGCCTATCCACCGCATCTTGCCGGAGGGCGTCTTGCCCTGCGAGGGCCTGGGCGATGGGGCCCGAGACATTCTCGACCGCGCGGCGCACGCCCTTGCCCAGGAAGCGCTTGGGCTCGGCGTCGCGCAGCTCGATGGCCTCGTATTCGCCCGTCGAAGCGCCCGAGGGCACGGCGGCCCGCCCGATCGTGCCGTCCTCGAGGACGGCCTCGACCTCGACGGTGGGGTTGCCGCGGGAGTCGAGGATTTCCCGGGCGTGGAGGCTGCGAATTTTCGAGGAGGCCATGGTCGTTACTCCGCAAAGAAGTTGGATGTCGGTCACGAATGCGACCCTCTGGAGCGCAGGCTCAGGTAGCACGGCCCTTCCGCCCCTGTCAATGACGGGTCCGGGGCCTTAAGTGTCAAGAATCACTCGACAAAAACCTTGACTTGCGAGGCGCAACGCCGCACTCTCGCGAGGCATGGGCAATCTGCTGATCGTCATCCTTTTCACCTTCCTCTTCAGTATATTTCTCATCTATTTGATCCAAAAGACCTCGAAGCGCCCTGAGACCGCCGAAGAGAAAATCCCCATCGATCCCGGCCTGCAACACCTGAATCTCGACCAGTTTTTCGCGATCTGTTGCGAGTTATTGGAAAAAATGGGACTTCGCATCCTCAACAGCTACCGCACCGAGGACAACGAGATCGACATCTTCGCGGAAAACCCCGAACCCATCGTCGGCGGGCCCTTCCTGGCCCACCTGATCCTCTATCCCGAGGGCGCCCAGGTGAGCAGCGCGGAGGTCCAGAACTTCGCCTCCAACCTGATCGGCGAGCGCCGCGGCAAGGGCATCCTGATGACCACCGGCTTTTTCGCGCCCGACGTCGCGATGCTGCCCGAGCTCCCTCCCATGGAAATGATCGACGGCAAGCGTCTCGCCGAGCTGATGAAGCACTACGGCATCACGGCGCCGACGCCCGAGCGGGCTTAAATCCCTCATTTGAATCGCCGCAAAATTTGCCGCCTTTGTAGGGGCCGTTCGCGAACGGCCCCTACGGTCGCGGCAATGGACGCAGAGACCGTAAAACCACGCAGCCCGGCAAAAAAGGTCACGAATCCGATTTACGAATCCAAATATCGGTGGGTGAACTTGCGGAACAAGGGCACGCTGGGCTCCTTGGGTTGGTAGCCGTCGCGAATCCGCAGTTTTCGGAAGATGTAATACATGCGGTAGCAGGCCGTCAGCAGCGTCATGACAGCGATGACGCCCAGGGCCGCGATGGTGAGGTATTCGACCGGCGGTTGGGCGCCGGGGTTGACGATCTGGCGGAAGGGTGGGCTGAAGATCGAGCCGACGCCCAAATAGACGATGCGCTCGGGCCGCTGCATGATTCCGCCCTTGCAATCGACGCCCTCGCTGTCGCCGCGCGCCTTGGTGTAGCTGACCATCAACGAGCCTACCATCGCGCCAAGCACCAGGAACAGGACCCAGGAATCCCGATAAAAATAAGCCAGGCCGAAGAAGACCAGGGACTCGCCGAAACGGTCCATCACCGCGTCGTAGAAGGCCCCCGACTTGCTGGTCTTGCCGCTCTTCCGCGCCACGCGCCCGTCGAACATGTCGAAGGTGCCGCCGATGATCATGAACCAGCCCGCCACCCCCATGTGCCCGGTCGCGAAGGCGTAGGCCGAGACGCCGCTCAGCAAGAAACCCAGCGTGGTCAGCGTGTTCGGGCTGACGTTCAGCTTAATGAAGAGCCACTCGATCGGCGAGATGAACCAGGCCCAGTATTCCCGGAGGAAAGGCCCCACCATGCGGGAGGTGTGACGTCCGACCAAGTCGGGATCCCCGGGCCGCTTGCGGTAGACGAAAATCGCGAAGATCACCACGGTGGAGAGCATGAGGACGTTGATCGCCACCAAGGGGAGGAGCGAATTCCATTTGGGATCGATGCCGAAAATTACGGGATTCATAGCGATTAGCCAGGGGGTAACAGATTTAACCGGGGCCGTCAATGCGGGCCCGGCTTCTCGTCACGGTCCGCAATACCTCAAGGATTGTCAAAGCTTAGCTGGAAACTTCGATCTCTCCTGGCCCACCGTTGGACTTATTCCGCGGGAAGCCGAAGCCATCGGCGGCCGTCACCGAACAACGCGAAATTAGCCCCGCGGCGCCCGGAAGAGAGCGCCGCGGGGCCACAAACGCGGGCGGGGCTTAGCGGGCCCCGTCGGTGCCGGTCGCGGCGACCGTAGTGACGGCCTCCTCCGCGAGCTTCGCGGCCTTCTCCTTGGCGACGATCAAGGAGGGGTCGATCTTCAGGCTGTGATCGAAACTGGGCAGCGGCATCGCCTTGCCGTCGGCGTAGACCTTGTGGCGCCCGTGCTGCTTGTACCACTCGCCGACCGAGGCGTTTTTATACATGTTCTCGATGATGTTTCTCCAGCCTACGCCCGTGTTGTAGGCGCAGAAGGAGATCTCACCCTGCTGGGTGCCGTAGGGGATGATGCACATCTCGGTGCGGCGGAAGTCGTAGTTGAAGAGGTCCTGGAACCACATGCCCGCGACGAACAGGAAGAGCCACTCGTCCTTCTTGCGCTCGGCGCCGACGCCGTAGTCCTTCTCGGATAGGGACCCACCGCTCTGCTTGTCGAACTTCTCGAGCAAGCCCTTGAGGGTCAGACCCTCGGGGAACTTGGTCGGATCGATGTTGCGCAGCAGGGCCATCGCGATTTGGGCGCGGGTCAGGGACTGCCCGCGGGCCGCGTCGGTGATGCGTTCGACGTCCTTGAGGAATTGCTCCATGTTGAGGAATTCGGAGACCGGCTTGTAGACCTTGGTGCGCTTATTGACCATCAGCGCGGTGCCGATGCCGCAGTTGGGGTGGCAGCCGCAGCTCATATTGCCCCAGTCCTGTTCCGGACCCTTCACCATGTCGGCCAGGTTGGCGAAGATGCCGCCGATGGAGAGCGGGAACCAGTCGCGCAGCGGCTCGGTCATGCCGGTCTGCCGCTTCACGTCGTGGGCGAGGTGCGCCAAGGTGTAGCGCATCTTCTTGCGGTCTTCGTCGCTGATATCCTCGTCGCGCCCGGTGAAGGAGACGGGTTGGAAGGCCACGAAGCTGATCTTGTCGGAATTTTCTATGGCGAATTTCACGATGGGGCCGACTTGATGGTTGTTGACCGTGTTGACGATCGTCACGACCAAGACGACGTCGATGCCCGCCTTGTAGAGGTTCTCGATAGCGCGCAGCTTGACGTCGAAGAGGTTGCCGATCTTGCGGTGTTCGTTGTTCTCGTTGCCGATCCCGTCGAATTGCAGGTAGATCAGGCGCATGCCGGCGTCGTAGGTCTGCTTGCAGAATTCGGGGTCTTCGGCGAAACGGATGCCGTTGGAGGCCGCCTGGACGCTGAAATAGCCGACCTGCTTGGCGTACTTGATGGCGTCGAGGAAGTGCGGCGACATGGTGGGCTCGCCGCCGGAGAACTGCACCGACATCTGGCGGCGCGGCTTGATCTTGAGGGAGTTGTCGAGGATCTCCTTCACCTCGTCGAAGCTCAGCTCGTGGACGTAGCCGACTTGGTTGGCGTCCATGAAGCAAGGGTCGCACATCA
>SZOV01000116.1 GCA_030263375.1 Deltaproteobacteria bacterium PRO3 | reverse complement strand
CCAGACGAATAAAACTAACGATTCTCGAGACCTACTTGCGTTACCTCGATTGGCTCCAGCAGGACCCCTTCCACTCTCTAGATGTCATGAACTTTTACAACGCTCATTGTGCCCATGTGGAAAAGAACGGGGCGCGGGGGTTTAGGGGGAATTCCACAAGACCAAGAGGAGGGTGAGCATCATCAACAGGCCCACCAGGATGAAGATCCCGGAGATCTCCCAGAGACCCCGGCTGGCGACTTGGACGCGAAGGGGTTGGCTGTTGGGCCGGTAGTAGAGCTTCACGGTTGCATTCACCGCGGGGAGGTATTTGAGGCCGTAACCCATGCCGGTGCGGACCTCCAAGAGTCGCCCGTCTTCGTCGTGGAAGGCGATCACGGGCTGGATCAAGACGCCGGCGCCGTCGGGGTCGGGGTTTCTCTCGATGCGCAGGACCCGGCCATAGGCCTTCTTGCATCCCAGGCGAAAATACAGCTTGTACAAGACGACGAGGAGGGGAGGGAGGGCGAAGAGCAGGCCCATGCCGGCCAGGAAATAGAGGGTCCATCGCGAGATACCGCTCATCGCCGCCAACTTAGCCAAAGACTTGAAGTCGGGGAAAGGAAATCGGCCGGGAAAGTCCTTGAAGCCCCGGCCGCTTGCCCCTAAATTCGCCCGCCATGTCGTTACCCCTGCTCTCCGGCCTGTTGCTGCTCTTTCTCTTTCTCGGCTACCACTTCTACGGCCGCTACCTCTCCAAGACCTTCCGCCTCGACGCGGGCGCGACGACGCCGGCCAACGAGCTGAACGACGGGGTCGACTACGTCCCGACCAAGCCCTTTTATTTGTTGGGGCAGCACTTCAGCGCCATCGCCGCGGCGGGTCCCATCGCGGGCCCCATCCTCGCCTGCCAGCAGTTCGGCTGGCTGCCCTGCATGCTCTGGATCGGCTTGGGGGTCGTCCTGATCGGGGCCGTGCACGACTTTTCCGCGCTGGTGGCGAGCGTGCGGCACCGCGGCCACTCGGTGGCGGAGATCATCCGCCTCAACGTCGGCAAGCCGGCCTGGCTGGCGATGATGCTCTTCATCTGGGTCTCGCTGCTCTACGTGATCGTCGCCTTCACCGACATCACCGCGGGCACCTTCGTCGGGCGCATCGAGGAGCTGGAAGGCATGAACCTCGGCTTCGAGCGCGGCGGCGCGGTGGCGGCGGCCAGCGCGATGTACCTGCTGCTCTCGATCGTGATGGGGCTGGTGCAGAAGAAATGGAACCCGCCGCTCTGGCTGATGACCCTGATCTTCGTGCCGGCGACGCTCGGCGTCGTCTGGTACGGGACCCAGATCTCGACCCTGATGCTCTTCTCGCAGCGCAGCTGGGGGCTGATCATCTTGGGCTATTGCTTCGTCGCCTCCCTTCTCCCCGTCTGGCTCCTGCTGCAGCCGCGCGGCTACCTGGGCGGCTTCGTCCTCTACATGGCCTTGGCCGTCGGCGTGATCGGGATCTTCTTCGGCGGCTACGAGATCAAGCAGGACTACTTCAAGACCTGGAACGCGCCGGGCCTGACCGGCTCGCTCTTCCCCTTCCTCTTCGTCACCATCGCCTGCGGGGCCTGCTCGGGCTTCCACGGCCTGGTCTGCTCGGGGACGACCAGCAAGCAGATCGACAAGGAGACGCACTGCCACTCGGTCGGCTACGGGGCCATGCTGCTGGAGGGCTTCGTCGCGATGATCGCCCTGGCGACGATCATGATCCTGGGGAACGGCGAGGCGAAGGGCTCGCCCGGCGCGATCTACGGCGCGGGCATCGGAAAGTTTTTGACGCTGATCCTGGGGAAGGAAAACCTGGTCTTCGCGATCACCTTCGGGGCGATGGCCTTTTCGACCTTCGTCTTCGACACGCTTGACGTCGCGACGCGGCTCGGCCGCTACATCCTGCAGGAGTTGACCGGACGCGAGGGGCGCGGGGCCGCCTTGGCCGCGACGGCGCTGACCGTCGGGATCCCGGCGGTCTTTATCTTGCTGGCGAAGGGCGGCGGCTGGTCGCTCTTTTGGGTCCTGTTCGGCACCTCCAACCAGCTGCTCGCCGCGCTCACCTTGGTCGGCGTCACCGTCTGGCTCAAGCGCAGCGGGCGCCGCTACTGGTTTACGCTCTTTCCGATGCTCTTCGTGATGACGATCACCTTCTGGTCGCTGGGCAAGCAGGTCTTCTCGGCCTTTTGGGGACCGGCGCTCTCCGGCGCGACCTCCCACATCGCGCTGATCAACGGTGTGGTGGCCGTCCTCTTGCTCGCCTTGGCCCTTGGTCCGGGACGGGAGGGCTCGGTCGGTCCCTTGGGTTTGGGATCAAGGGGCCGTAAAGCTCTGCGGGTGGACGGCGACGCGCTTCTCGTCGGAGAAGGCGGCCGTCAACGCGGTCTGTTCGGTGCCGTCCTTTTTCATCCGATAGATGTTTTCGTTCCCGTCCCGGTCCGAGGTGAAGAAGAGAAATTGCCCGTCGGGCGTCCAGGCGGGATCGGTGTTGGCCCCCTCGCTCGTGAGCCGGCGGATCCCGGAACAGGCGTTCGGGTTGAGCGCCGGGTAGCCGCGCCGAACAAAACTGCAGGCGAAAATCTGGTTTTTTCCGTCCACCTTGCGGACGAAGGCCAGTTGCGAACCACCCGGTTTCACGGCGGGGGCGCCGCCTTCGATGGGGAAGCTCCGGTAGGACGGAGTGCCTTGCTCGAGGGCTTGGAAGTCGTGGCCTTCGAGGTCGTAGCGGTAGAGTTGCTGCGGCCCCTCGCCGAGGCGCATGGAGAAGATCAAGTGACCGGCGTCCTTCCAGGCGATCCTGCCGATCTTGCGCCGGTCGTCCAGGGTGTTGATCAGGGCGCGACCCTCGCCGGTGGCCGCGTCGTAGACCCTGAGCTCTTCGACCTCGATGACGCGGAAGTCCGCGCCCAGGCCGACGCCGTGGGTGCTGACGCCGACGAAGGCGACGCGGCTTCCGCCGGGCTCGAAGGCGAGCCTTTGCGGCGCGAAGACGCCGGCGTCGAAGGCGCCCAAGTCCCCGCTGTCCAGCGTCTCGAGCACGGCCGGAGCCGCGCCCAAGCGGGCGAGGATAGGGACGGGTTCGCCCAGCGGGATAGATACGACGGCACGGTCGAAGGCCAGGGCGTCGCCGTCGGCATTAAAGGAGAGATTCCCGAAATGCGTCCTCGCCCGCGTGTTGTCGGTGAGCGGAACGACGACTCCCGGGTTGCAGCTGTCGGAGAGGAAGACGTTCTCGGCCGGGGCCCGGTCGGAGACGAAGGCGAAGCGGTAGCAGGTCGTCGGCGTCGCGGGTTCGTCCCCGGCGCCGGGTCCCTCCGGCGCCGGGGTCTCGCCCGGTTCCTCACCGATGTCGGCCGCCGGACTCTCCGCGGGGTTGTCGGCCGCGGGCGGCGGGTTTTCTTGGACGAATCCGGGATCGGCGACGGGACTCAAGTCGGCTTCCACCCCCGTTGAAGCCGACCGGCCGCAGGCGGCGCCCAGCGCGCCGATCCCGAGGAGTGAGATCAAGAACAAGGTTTTTTTCACGGTTTTGCATTTTGCGTTCATTTCGATCCTCTTGGGTATTTCTTGGAGTGCCGTGAGTCTGTGTCGCCTGGGGCGGCGTCGGTTTCGCGTCAGCGGCCGCGCTCGCCCATCAACAGTTGCAAATCGAGACCCTGCAGCTGGTCGGCGACTTCCTGCAGGGGTAGTTCGCCGGCCTCGAACTGCGCCTTCAATATCTCGAGTTGCTTGGCGATCTTGATGCGGTCGTAACCGCGGGCCGGAGAGAGTCGGAGCTTTGTGGAGAAATCTTCCATGGCCTGAGCGATCTCCGCCTTCCAGGCCTCGTGCGCTTCCTGATAGTCGCCGAAGATTTCCTCGGCGCGAGACAAATCCTCCTCCACGGCGGCCTCGGCCTGGGCCGCGGCCTCCGGGTCCTGCGCGAGCTCAAGGGCCGCCTTGGCCTTGCGAAGCTTGGGCAGGATCGCCTCCAGCTCCCGGCGCAATTCCGGAGGGAGGTCCTGACCCTTGAGGGCGGCCTCGATGCCTGGGCTGAGACGCTCGATGCGCTCGAGGGGACCGGAGACGTGGTGCGAAACCCTGAGTTGCAATTGTAATTGAAGGTATTCGTCGCGCAGGTAGGAAGGGACCTCGGCGTCCTTGCCGTAGGGAATGAGGCGCTTCATCAAAAATTGAACGGCGCGAAGGCTCTCCTGCGCCATCCGATTCTCCGGCTGCTCCTCGAGCTGGGCCTGGAGCCCCGCCTCTTGACCCCGCAGCTCCTCAAGAACGACGGAGGCGAAGAGTTGCGGAACGGCATCTTGCGTCTCGGTCGCTTCGCCGTAGGCCTCGCTGTAATAGGAGAGCCCTCCCAGGTCCTCGGCCCCTTCCGCCTCAAAGCCGTATTCGGTCGCCTCGAGGGTTTCCTCATCGGCGGCGAAGGACTTTTCCTCCAGCCCATAGGATTTAAGGTAATAGTTCGAAGAATTTCGGACAGCCCCTGCGTTCATCGCATCCCCCTTCCAGCGGCCTTCGCCGCCATGTCCGGAAAGATTGCAAGGGACGAGCCAAGAGGTCCTTAGCGGGAATTTTGAAAATATTTATTTGAAATTATTGGGTTATTTAAAAATTTTGGCAGAAACCCTTTTTTGGACTTTTATGTATGAATTTTAAATAATTTATACACTAAATATTTTTAGTGAATAATTACATATTATTAATTAAAAATTAAATATCTGTAATAAAATTAATTAAACAAACATAATTAACGTTTTTATTTCAAATTATGATTTATTAATTTTAACAATGATATTTGATAATATTAATCTTAAGATTTTTTATATTTATTTTTATAAATACTTTATTTTAAAATATTATTTATTTGTAATAGAAAATAAATTTTCAGATCAAATAAATTTTAATCTAAAGATTTTTTATTAATTTTATATTTATATAAATAAAATCAATAATTTAATTATAATGACCGAAAAGCCAGCCGAAACCCTCAAATCCCTCTGCCGCGCCGGCGACCCCAAGCTTCGATCTCGCGCCAGGCTCCTGCTGCGCGCCTTGGAGTTGGGGAGCCCCGCCCAGGCCTGCCGCGAGGCGGGGATTTCCCCGCAGCTCTACCAATATTGGTGGCGGCGCTTTCGCGATTCCGGTTTTCGCCGCGAGGGCCTGCTTACGCGCTCGCGGCGCCCCAAGCGCTCGCCGAAAAAGATTCCCCCCGAAGTGGAGCGTTGGATCGAGGCCTACCGCCGCGAGCTGCGTTGCTCGGGGGAGAAGATCCGGCTCCTGTTGGAACAGGAGAGGCAGGTGCGCGTCTCCCTGCCGACGGTCTACCGCGTCCTCGCCCGCAACGCGCCCCAAGGCCCGCGCCGCACGCGCCGGGCCGGGCACGCCGGGGCCGCGTCTCCGGATCGGGACGCCGGGGGCAAAGGCCCCGCGCCGAGGCGCGCTCGATCCGCCGAGGTCGTCGCCGCTTCCCCGCTTCCGTCCGAAGCCTCGCCGCCGCGCCGAATCGCGGACCGTTACCGCGTCCTGCGGCGGCTGGGCGGCGGCGGGGGAGGCGTGGTGTACTTGGTGGAGGACGAGGCAGAGGGCGGCGCGCGCCGGGCCCTCAAGTGGGTCGAGGCCGCGCGGGGTTCGGATCCCGGTTTGGGCGCGCTGCTGGAAAATGAATTCGCCGCGCTGGCGGGTCTGGAGCACCCCAACCTGGCCCGGGTTCATGACTTGGGCGTGGCGCCCGGCGGGATCTACTTCACCTCCGACTATATCGTCGGCCGCGACCTGCTCGCGGCGACCCGCGAGGCCGACCTCAATCATGTATTCCAGCTGATCCTGCAGGTGCTCGGCGCCCTCGACTACCTGCACGGCAAGGGCATCCTGCACTTGGATCTCAAGCCGGAAAACATCCTAGTGGCCGAGGCCGAGGGTGTCGAGCCGCCGCGGGTGAAGCTGATCGACTTCGGCGGCGCCGAGTGGCGGCGCCGCGGCCGGGCGGCGGCGGGCGAGACGATGGGCACGCCGCCCTACGTCGCCCCCGAGCTGCTGCTGGAGCAGGCCCCGGGGCCGGCCGCAGACCTCTACGCCTTCGGCATGCTCCTCCACCAAATCTTTTTCGGGGCCTTCCCGCTGCGTCACCGCGATCCTCTGCTCATGATGCAGGAGCAGATCTATGAAGAGCCCTTGGCTCTAGTTCCGCTGCCCCCCGCGCTGCCCGAATCCTTCGGGGTCCTGTTGCGTCGGATGGTCGCGCGCAACCCGCGGGCGCGCTTCGCCTCGGCTCGCGAGGTCTTGGCGGCGATGAACGAAAGCCTCGGCGAAGACTTCCGCCTGAGTGCGCCGGCCCTGCCGCAGGGGATCCTCGCCGAGTCCCGTTACGATTTCTCCGCCGACCTCATTCACGAGCTCGCGGAGCGCCTCGCGAGCGGCGCGCCGGGCGTCACCGTTCTTTCCGGCGCGCCGGGCAGCGGCAAGAGTCGGCTGCTCGCCCGCGTCAAAGAGGTCCTGCAGCTGCGCCGGGTCTTTCCCGTCCGGGTCGCTGCGTCGGCGCAGCTGGAGGCGGCCCTAAGCCGCGCCGCGCGCGCGAAGGCGCCGCTGCTCGTCGACCTGCCCCCCGAGTCGGAGGACCTACCTGCGCTCCTGGAGCGGCTCGACGAGGCGGGGCTCCCCGCCTTGCTCGCGACCCGCCGGGGTTTTTCCCTGGAGCTGCTCGCCCCGCATTGGCTCGAGCTCAAGCCCTGGACGCGCGAGCAGGTCTTGGAATTCCTCTGGGCCGAGCTCCGCGACCTTCCCGACGGGCCTCTCGCGGCGGCCTTGGCCGAGCTGGGGGTGGGCTCGCCCGAGCGTCTCGAAACCCTCCTGCAGGCCCTCCAAGAGAGCGGCGCCCTGCAATGGACCGACGGCGCCTGGGCATGGCGGCCGGAAGGAGCGCCGGATCCCGCCCGGCTGCTGCCCGAGCACGCCGCGCGTTGGCGGGAGCGGCGCGCGCGGGTCGTCGAGATCCTGCGCGCCTTGCCCCCGGGTCTCGACGCGGAGACCCTCGCGGGGCTCCTGGACGTAGAGGCCGCCTGGCTGGTACCGCACCTGGAGGCCTGGGTGCGGGAGGGCCTGCTCAAGCGTCGAGAGGCGAGGCAGATTCGGCGCTATGCCTTGGCGGCGAGCGATGCGATCGACGAGAATACGCCCGCGACTCGCGGCTGGGGACGGATCGAGGCCGAGCTGGAGAGGCTCTATGCGGAGGGGCGCTTCGAGGCCGGCGCGCGCTGGGCGGACCGGTTGCGGGCGGAGGCCGCCGAGCTTCCACCCGCGGCGGCCCTGCGCTGCGCGCGACTCTATGTCGCCTCGGGCGAGGCCGAGCGCGCCCTGAAGACCCTCCCGGCCCAGGCCTCACCGGAGGAGCGGGGCCTGGCTTGCGAGATCCGCGCCCGCGCCGCATGGGCGCTCGGAAATCTCGAATCCGCCGAGGCGGCCCTGCGGGAGGCCGAGGGGGCGTATCTCGCCCGCGAGGATTTGCCGGGCCGCTCCCGCGCGGCCAACCTGCGCGGTTCGATCGCGAAGCAGCGCCTGGATTTTTCGGCGGCCGCGGAGTCCTTCGCGGCGGCGATCGAACTGGCCGAGCGCGCCGCGGATCCCTATCTGCAGGGCCTGGCCGAGATGAACCTGGCTTTGCTCCGCCAAGAGCGGGGCGATTTTCGCGCCGCCGCCCGGCTCTTCGCCGCGGCGGAGCTGAGCGCGGGGCGCGCCGCCCACCCCTGGCTGCAGGGGCGCCTGTTGCAGAACTGGATCAATTTGCTTTTTTATCTGGGGCGCGCCGCCGAGGCCGAGCAGCGCTGCTACGCCCTGCTGCGCCTCGCGATCGTCCATCGTTATCCCGAGCTGCAGGCGGTCGCCCACAATTCCCTTGCCCTGCTGGCGGGGCAGCGCGGCCGCCGCGAGCTCCAAGAGACCCAGCTCAACCTGGCCCTGCACCTGCTTCGGCCCCGCGGGCTCTGGCTGCCCTACGCACAGACCCTGCTCAACCGCGCCTTCTTTCTGTGGGAGCAGGGCCGCTACACCGCGGCCGAGCTGGACGCCGGTTACGCCTTGGACCTCGCCCAGCGCCTGCGCCACCCGCACTTCAAGGCCCTGGCCCAACTGGTCTTGGGGCGCATCCTGAGGGACCGGCCGAACCCCGACTTGGCCCAGGCCGCCGCGTCCCTGAACCGCGCCCACCAGGGCCTTCACCGGCTGAACCACCGTCCGCTGCTTTGGGAGGTGGCCTTCGATCGCGGCCTGGTGGCGAAGCGTCTCGGCGAACCCGAAAGGGCCCGGGCCTGTATCGAGGCCGCCCTGCGGGACTTGGAAGGGCTGCTCGCCGAGCTCCCCGACTTCGCCAGGGAGAGCTACCTGCGGGACCGCAAGCTGGAAAAGATCCGGGTGGAATTGTCCTGACGCAACAGCGCCCGCTGGCCCAGTCGAGAAGGAGGATAGGTCCGGAAAGACCGTTGTCTTCGCCCGCACGCACTCCTACAATGAAAATCGAGCCTCGGTTTTGGGAGGGTTCATGAAACGCTGGGAATTTCATCGTCTTGCCTTCACGGCTCCGCTGCCGTTGCTCTGCGCCTTCCTATGGGCCTGCGCCGGGGCCGGCGGTCCCGCCGCTCCGGGCGGGGGGCCCGGCGGCGCGGCGGTCGGCGAAAACCTCGCGGCCGGCCCGGTCGCGGCCCCCGAGGCGGCCTTCAACCCCGGCTCGATCCAGGTGGGCGGCGAGGGTCACGGCCAGGAGGGGAGGAAGGCCAATAACGTCGCGGTGGTGAAGACCAAGGACGGGCGCGGCAATTGCGGGATACCGGTCGCGGAGTCGCAGCTGCTTTTTCCGGAAGAGGAGCCGAAGCCTCAATTGATGAGCTGGGTCTCGGGCTTCGAGGCCGGCCCCTTCGGCGCCTTCGAAGAGCGGTCGATGGGCGGCTTCGGCATGACGCCGCTCCCGGAATGTCCTTTGATGGTCACGGTCGAGGGAGAGCAGTTTCAGGCGCGGATGAACGGCCGCTTCCTCAAGTTGGTCGCCGTTTACACCGATGCCGCCGGGAAATTTTTCCAGAGCGAGCCCCTGGTGATGCCTTGCCCTCCCCGCTGCATCGGCCAAAACTGCCCGGCCCTTTGCCCCGCGCCGCCCTGCCAGACCTGCCTGCAATTGAAGGAGGAGTCCGAGATCGCCGAGGAGGATCGAGTGCGAAACCCGCCGGCGCTTCGCCCGGTGGATTTTTCCCCGCCCTCCTTGCCCTCGATCGAGGATCGGGACTTGGCCGATCCCCGGCTGCGCCTCATCGAAGGGCCCGGGCTCTTGCCAAACCTTCCCGAGAATTTCCAATTCCGAAAGTAAGGGCGTCTCGCGCCGGTGAAGCGCAACCGCGCTCCCGATCTTGCCCCGCTCGCCCGGCGGATTTTGCCCTGATTCCTCAAGTCCGGACGATGGATAAAAAAAGCCCCCGCCGTCGCCGGCGGGGGCCTTATCGGGTTTAGGGACTCACATTTATTTGCGGGCCGCCCGGCGCCGCAGGGCCAGGCTCAAGGCCGCGGCCGCGGCGAATCCGGCCAGGTTGAGGGCCGAGCCGCCGTCCACGCCGGCGACCATCGCGCAACCGCCGGAGGCCGGTTGACCCTCGGGGAGCTCGCCGCCGTCGTCGTTGCCGCCGTCGTTGGCATCGCCGTCGCCGTCCGGGGCATCGGCGGCCTTCACCACGAAGCGCATCTCGAGCATCCCGACCTTCGAGAAGTCTTGGGACTCTTCGCCGATCACGATCGGAGCGGGAATCTCGTCGACGATCTCATCCAAGTTGCCGCCCGCGATCACCTCGACGGTCGCGCCGACCGCGTTGAGATAGATGGGCGAGTCGCCGTTATATTGGACCTGCTCGCCGGTCGACTTGAACTTGATGAAGTGATCCGAACCCACGGGGTTCGTCCCGGTCATCTGGAACAAGAAGCTGTCCGCCGTCTCCGCCTGAGCCGAGAAGTAGAGGATGGCCAAGAAGTCGTTCTGTTCCGCATGGAAGGTCACGACCTCGCCGTGGCTGGGGAAGGCCTCGACCTTGTTGTCGTCGATGCTGTAGATGAGTCGCGCATCCGCCAAGCTGGCCTCGGGGATGGTGACCCGGATATAGTCGTTGGATTTCATGTCGTGCACCGCCGCGGTCGCGGTCTGGGCCGTGAAGGCGCAGGCCAGGGCCAAAAGGGTGACGGTGATTTTGTTCTTCAGTTGAGTCAGCGTTTTCATTTCGATCTTCCTTTCAATGGTTGGAGTGCCTTTGAGAGGAGTGCGTTGTCGCCGGGATAGATTGCAGGCGCGGTGCCATAAATGCTCCCCATTGAAATAATTGAGGAATTCGGAAATTTTTCCAAAAAATCGGGGGGCGAGACCGCCAGATATGAAATTTCGTGAACCCCAGGGACAGGCGCTAGGGCCGGGATTTGGGAGGGCTGAGACGGAGGTCTCGTTGGGCGAGGCCGGCGACCGAGGCGATCACCTCGCGGTGGATGCGCTCGACCCGCCGGGCGACGGACTCGCCGCGCCGGGCCTTGACGGAGATCGGCGGCCCCACCCAGTGCACCAGCTTCATCGGAAAGGGCAAAAGCCCCAGGCCCAGGAAGAAGGGGACGCTGAAGCGCAGCTTTTCCAGCATCTT
>SZOV01000115.1 GCA_030263375.1 Deltaproteobacteria bacterium PRO3 | reverse complement strand
GCCTGCGAAAGATCCCTCGCGTGGTATCGAGGGAAAACCAAAGGGCGGTTTCGCCTTCGCCGACGCCGCTGACTTCCAGGGGGACGGTCTCGCCGGCGTAGACTTCTCGGATGTGCTCGAGGGGCGCGGCGGCATTGCGTCGGGAAAGGCGCAAGGGTTCGTCGCCGGCGTCCGTCGCGCCGGGCCTCGCGGGAACGAGGCCGTTTCCGCAGGCGGCAAGAAGGCCCGCGGCGATCCAAATAATGACGTTACGAAGGTGTTTTGCCATATCCCTGCTGTAGGGGCCGTTCCCTCCTTCGGAGGGCAAGCGCGAACGGCCCCTACGGGCGCCGTATCAAAAAAAAATCACTGAATTGCTTTGCGGATCGATCGAAGGAGCGAACCTTGTGTTCGCCCTCCCCATCCGTGCCCGCGGGGCGAACACAAGGTTCGCCCCTACAAGTCAATACGTCGTCGCCGTCGAGATCGTCCCCGGCGAACTCGTCAGCACAAAGAGATCCGGCCCGGTGAAGTCCGCGCCCGGTTCTCCGGGACGGACCGCCATCGGTCCCGCGCCGGTCACGCCCGGCTCCGGAAATTCGAAGTCCAGGGCATGTCCGACCACCTCGCGCCCGGCCGTCGTGAGGTCCACCGCATTCACCGCCGAGCGGTTGAAGCTGGAGACGAAGAGGATCTCGCCGCCGAAGGCGATCTCCTGGTCGGTGATGTAGTCGTTGTCGTCGGAGGTGATCGCGATGGGATTCGCGGCGCCGCGCTTCGCGGTGAAGTTCTGCAGGTCGATCTCGTAGATCTCGCTGAAGGCCGAGGAGCCGAGGAAGCCGGAGGTGCCGTCCTCGGTCACGGCCAAGGGCTGGAAGTTCGCGGCCACGAGGCCCAGGTTCAGGCTGCGGGTGATTTCCAGCGTGCCGGGGTCGATCTCGTCTAAGATCGACGGCGTCTCCGGCGTGGTGACGCTCCCGGCCAGCTCGGTGTCGCCGGTGCTGGTGGCGATCAGTTTGCCGTTGGCGACGGTCAGGCCGGTGGCGTTGAAGCCGCTCAGCGCGAGGTAAGGCGTCGCGGCCGGCGTCAGGAAGGGCACCCCGTCGTTGATGTCGAAGACGAGGGCCAGGCCCTGGACGTAGAAGGAGGAGAAGCTTGCGTCGAAGCAGGCGTTGCTCATCGAGACAAAGAGTCGGTCGCCGATCACGGCCAGGTCTGCGGCGAAGCCGGGCGAGAAGGGGCCGGGGCCGACGGAATTTTCGTCGACGGTGTCGAAGTTGCAATCGCCGGGCCGCGAGTAATCCAAGGTCTCGGTCAGGTTGACCGGAGCGGTGAGATCGAGGCTCTGGAAGACGACGCCCGTCGTGGGATTGAAGTAGACCACCCCGCTCCCCGCCAGCAGGAAGGCCTGCGTCGGGCTCAGGATCTCAACGTGGTTGGGGAAGGCCGCCTCGGGGATGGCGCTGGCGTCCAGGGTGGCGAACTGCGAAGAGACCTTCAGCGGATTGGCGCTCAGGTCGATCGGGACCACGCCTGCCGGGCTGAAGCTGACCAGGAAACCGGTGGATTCCATCCCGGCGACGTCGGGGATGACGAGGTCGGGCGGGAAGTCCGCGCCGATGCTGAAGGCGTTGAGCACCGCCGTCGCGGCGGCGAAGGACTCGGCGGTCGTCATGTCGCCGTCCGAGCCGCCGGGATTGGGGTTGCCGGGACCGGTCTGGACGTTGCCCGAGCCGCAGGCCGCGAAGCCGGCGAGGGCGAGGAGCATCAGGGTTTGGGTGGCGAGGCGTTTCATGGTCGTCTCCTTCTAGGTTTTGTATCCGAACGAAAGCCAGACGCTGGCCCGGGGCAGCGGAAAGCCGACCGAGTCGAAGGTCTGGACGTTGCCGACGTTCTTACCCTGGACCGTGAGAAAGTAGCGGTCCTTCCACTTGAAGGTCCCCCCCACGTCGACCAGGGCGCGTCGGCTCAAAAACTTGGTGTTGGCGAAATCGATGGGCAGCTTGTCGATGTATTGCACCGAGCCGAAGATCGACCCGTACTTCCAGGTCAGCTCGAGTCGCCCGTTGGCCAGGTGCCGCGGCCTGCCCGGCAGCTGGTTGCCCGAGCCGTCCAGCTGGGCGTGCAGGAAGGTGTAGTTGCCGGTGAATTCCAAAAATTTCAGCGGCGTCAGCTTGACCGAGGCCTCCAAGCCCTGGGCGGTGGCGGGGCCGGTGTTGAGCGGCGCGATGGTGAAGGCGCTGACCGGCACGAAGACGATCGAATTGTCGATCTGGTTGCGGAAGTAGCTCAGCTCGCCCCGCGCCCAGGCGTATTCGAAGACCGCGCCGACGTCGAAGTTGATCGCCTCTTCCTTCAGAAGATTCGGATTGCCCCGGATGAAGCCCTGGTCGGGGAAGTAGAGTTCGTTGAAGCTGGGGTAGCGGAAGGAATTTTCCACGTTACTCTTCAATGCCACCCAAGAGGCGGGCCGGCCGACCACGCCGAAGTGCATCGCGACGTCGCCGCCGAAGTCGTTGGCGTGCTCGTAGCGGACCGAGGGATTGAAAAAGAGCCGGTCGTCCAGCAGGTGGATCTCGTCTTGGAAGAAGACCGCGTGGGTGCGCCGCGTGTGCAGGCCGGAGAGCTTGGCCCCCGGCAGCGGCGAGCTGTCGTTGAAGCGGTCGTAGCGGAAATCGTAGAGCAGGGTGAAGTCGTGGACGTGGGCGCCGAAGTCGCGGTGGTAGTCCCACTTCGGTTTGAAGCCGGCCGACTGGTTGAGATAGGTCACGTCGATGGGCCCGCCGAAGGCCGGGGTCGCATCGGTGAAGTGACTGCGCTCCATCCGGTAGTTGGGGGCGACGCTGAAATCCAGGCCCTCGACCCAAAGGTCCTCGCCCGTGAGGCGCAGGCCCGCCGCGTCGCGGAACAGAAGCTCGTGGGCGTCCAGCGGGTTGGCGGGGTAGAGCTGGGTGGTCTCGACCTCGGTGCCCGGCTGGTCGCGCGAGGTGACGAAGAAGTCGTTCAAGAAATTCAGCCGCCACTTGTCGCTCAAGTCGACGTCGACGCGCGAAAGGAAGCCCTCGCTGAAGAAGCCGTTGTGCAGACGGGTGAATTCCTTTCCGCCGCCGATCGCCCCGCCGCCGGCGAACTGCACGCCGCTGGAGAGGAAGGTGAAATCGCCCTCGCTGCTGAAGTGGGTGTGGTCCAGCACCAGGCCCACCTTGCCGAAGCGCTTGGAGAAGCCCTCGTGGGTCTGGATGGTGAAGAAGCTCCCCTCGGTGAATTTGAGCTCGAGGGAGTATTTCTTCTGCGCCTTCTTGGTGACGATGTTGATCACGCCGCCGATCGCGTCGCTGCCGAACTGGCTGGAGGCGCCACCGCGCAGCACCTCAACGCGGTCGATTGCGCCGAGCGGCAGGGTCGAGAAGTCGACGGCGCCACCCTGCGCGGTGTTGATCTTGATGCCGTCGACGTAGACCGAGACCTGCTCGGCGGTGGAGCCGCGGATGCTGACGGTGGAGAGCTGGCCCAGGCCCCCGAAGCTCTGCACGAAGACGCCGACCTGTTCGGAGAGCAGCTCGGGGAGGGTGGTCATCTCGTCGCTGTAGTCGTCGGGCCGGATGACCGAGGCGAAGGCGGAGGGCTTCTCGGGGCTCTCGAATTCGCCCTCGCCTCGCACCAGCACCTCGCCGATCTCGGCGCCGCCGGCCAGGAGCGCGGGCTGGGCGCGCGCGGCCGCGGCAGCGAAACCAAAGGAGAGCCCCAGCGCGAGGCCGATGAAAAAGCCGTGTCTCAAGAAATCCCTCTCTCTTTCCGCGAAGAGATGCGCCCTGTCGGGCCTTAGGTGTTCGTCGGCTTGAGTTCAGGTCTCCTGACTTGGGAGGGGCGGGTTTCGCCTTGCCTTCCCGACCCTCCGGGGAGGAGGGTCAGTGACTAGCGGCGAGCCCGTGACTCCGTCACAGTGGCGGGACCGTGCCTGAATTGGCCGCTAGCTTCGCGGCCGCACAGGGCTTCCCTTGGCTCAAGCGGGTCCGGAATGGACCCCTATTTTGCGCCGGATAGTCGGGCTAGGGCGTGGTGTCAAGGAGGTTTGTTTTGAGAATGTCAAATTGGCCAACGCGACAATCATAACCCAAGAAAATGGCCACTTGTATAACCCTAACAGGCTATCCCTAATATTTGTATTTCCTATGCTACTTATAGTCTGTAGACCTAAACACATCATCAAGTGAAAATCGGGGTGGCCGTATAGATAGAAAGTAAAGACTATTTTATGCCAAAACACGTCCAGTTAAGGGATGTTCTTGCTCAAAATATTCGTCGCCATCGTGCTCAACTCGGTCTTTCCCAAGAACAATTAGCGGATGCCTGTGGATTACATCGGACCTACATTGGCTCTGTTGAGCGATCAGAACGGAATGTTTCATTAAGTACTTTAGAGGCACTGGCAAGAGCGTTGGATGTAACAGTGCCAAGTTTGCTTACCCCCCGGGTTCAATGACAGAAAATCAACAAAATTCGGCCTTGCGCTTTCGGAAGACGCTTCAGGAGAGCGGACTTACGATTTATGATGAAATTAAATATGGGGATCCAACGCTGTGGATCCCATCGCCGGAGTTGCAAATCTTGCTCCTTAAGCATCTAAAGGGAGTATCTCTGAAAGGACTTCCGCTTCGCACTCGCTCAAAATTTGTTAAAGAACTAGTGTGCAAATCCCTTGGTTATCCAGCTCCATTATCCTTTAGAAAGACTCGCCCACGATTTCCCGGACAATGCTTGGACACTTATGTTCAAAAATCGAACAATCTTCAAATTTGGAATGAAGAGCTGTCGCCTATTCGGCGTTATGCCGTCATCCGGGTTTCGGATGACGATGTAATCACTGCTATTAGGGTGGTAGACGGAAAGTTACTTGCTCTTCTCGATCCGACAGGCACTCTTACTCAAAAATACCAAGCCAGGGTTGGAAACATTAATAAGCGTCACGAATTGGTAGTGTCAACAGATACAAATTTATTATGCGGTTTGTTAAAAAAACAAGTCAAACCACCAAAAGTCCATGATTCCCCAGTCGATTATCCTCAACTAGACACCCTTATGCCAATTAAGGCATTGTTTGAAAGCCTTAAGCATTTAGTTGGGAATTGTTTTCCTGATATTGGAAGCGATCAAGAGCGTAATAGGGGAGGATATCTTCATCGTCTGGTAAGTGAAAGGCTTGGATATGGCAATTATCGGGATAATGGACGATTTCCGGATATTCGTAATCAATTGCTAGAAGTGAAGCTGCAAACCTCGCCAACGATTGATCTTGGCCTGGTTGCTCCTGATAGTGTTCTTCCCCTCGATATTCCAATGCTTGGCGGCGTTCAACTTAGGCATTGCGACGTCAGGTATGCTATTTTTGGGGCAACGTTAAACCGAGGGAAGGTTAACATAGAAAACCTTATTTTAACGACCGGCGAACGCTTTTTTCGGAGATTTAAACGCTTTGAAGGAAAAGTCATTAACCGAAAGTTACAAATTCCCTTGCCTTCAGACTTTTTCGGGTCGGAAACCGAATGATTTCCAGACGAGGAGATCTACTTCGGCTTCAAGATTCTCTGTGTCATTATTGGGTAGCAAGTCATAAATTTTCTTCACTTTTTCAATCATTTCTCTGCTTGCAGGAGTGTTAGGATTCGGAAGCGGAAATTCCTCTACATATTGGGTCATGAAGCGCCTTCGGCATGCATAAAGTTTATTGTTAAACTTATGGTCGTAGAAGGCCTCAATGAATTTCGAATTAGCGACGGCAAGGATTAGCCATAGTAAAGGTTCTTTTTCAGTATTCTCGGCTCGAAGCCAATAACAATCGCCGTTGACTACAGCGCCTTCGCGGTCCATCCAAAAGGTTGGTTTTGTGCATATGTCTCGGAAGACGATCTTCAGATGATTCCACGCGGCTGGATCCTGAGGCACCCAAACCTCATACCATTTTCTTCCAGCTTCAATCACGTATTTCCGCCCTTCAAGCTGTACGCGATGTTTTTCAAGGTACATCTGACTTTTAGGAAACTGTTCTAGAGGGACAGCAATGCGGCGACCATCCTCAATGATATGGGGGTAGAGCACTTTTATTTTTCCAATGGATTCGGCTTTGAATCGTCGGGCAATATGATGGGTGATCAAAGGCCTCAGAAGTTCCGGTCTCTCATTTTCTGGGATATTATTCCAATCTGAACGAATAAAAACGTTGTCAGCCGTAGTCTTTATTCCGACACGAATTTTTCCGACATCGCGAAAGCAACAAAATGTATGTTTTGCAACGGTCTTTAGCCATTTAGAGGCCCCGTCATCCTCTAATCTCCAAACTCCGCTAGAGTCTCTTTCGAAGTGCAGCTTTCCAACACGTACTTCAAATTTTCCTGCAGGGGTAGAAATGATTCCTGGCTTATTTAGCGATTCAAAAAAAGAGGGCATTTCAGCCGCAGGTTCGGCATTTTGCGTTGAGTAAATGGAAGTAAAAATAGGTTTTGATGTGGAGAAACTATTCCTATTCCGAGGTTTGAATACAAGTACCGCGGGTAGGACTGCTGCTTCAAATATCCTAGTATCTCCAAAGTCCCAGATGCTGCTGATTGAGAACTTTTCCCAAAGTCCGCGCCGGACTGAGGTGCCGGACTTTGTTGTCATAAAACGATTGGAGACGATGATACCAACAACTGAATCTTTATGTAGGATTCGATCAAGGCTTAGCAAAAATGCATAATAAAGGTCTATTCGGCCATCCAGTTTGAACTTATCGGCTAGTAGCGAAGCTTGCTTAGTTCCAAGGATTTGAGTTCTAACGTATGGTGGATTTGCGATCACTAGGTCAAAGGTTTGTCCTGAGTTTAAGGGCTGTTGGAAAAAAAGATCTAGCGTTGCCCCCTTTTGTGACCACAGAGACTGAAGAAAGTCATCCGCTGAGAGTGAGAGTTTTACTTCTGGATGGAGAGTCGTGATTCTATGGTTTGATAATTCAATGGCCGCGGGATCAGTATCAAATCCCGTCGCTTCAATTTTCTTAAACCCATTATTCTTCAACTGCTGAATTAAAGCCAATAGCAATTCACCATTTCCGACTGCAGGATCAAGCACACTGATTTTGTTTTCTTTTTTTAGGTGCTTGGCTTCGTTTAGGATTTGATTTGCGACGAAATGGGCAAAACCCGATGGGGTGTATATTGCGCCAGAAGATTTTTTCTTTGGGACCGTCTTGTAGCGACCTATGGCAATGATTTTGTGCTCTGTGATTTCCATAACTGCTTGCTACTTATAGTCATCAACGTATTGATAAGTCAACTTTATTAGGCTTGTTAAAATGTTAATCGGATTAAAAAGGCGAATGACGAAGCAGGTAAATTCAAATGTTTCTTAACTGGGATTTTTCTTGCACACTAATTTCCAAGATCAAATTCATTTGGTTGTTATTGACGATGCAACAAGAAGGCGCGACGAGGCGGGCTCCTCGTCGCGCCGGGGGTGTGGGGGAGGGAGAATCAGCCCTGCGGGGTCGCCGGGGCGGGCGCGGGGGCCGCAGGGGCGGCTGCGGCGGCCTTCTTGGCCGAGACGCGCTTGGCGGTGGTGGCGCCCTCGGTCACGACATGGGGCCGCATCGCCTCGATGCGCTTGGCGCCCAGGCCGGGGACGTTCTTCAGGTCGTCCACCGAGGTGAAGGGCTTGCTCTGGCGCAGCTGCACGATCTGCTCGGCCTTCGCCTTGCCGATGCCGGGCAGCATGGTCAGCTCTTGCGGCGTCGCGGTGTTGATGTTGACCACCCCCTCGACCGCCTTGGCCTCGACGGAGGCCGGCGTGAAGGTGCCGAGGAAGAGCGCCAGCGCCGGCAAGGCCAGGGCGGCGAGGATTTTCTTGAAAGACATATTGAAGCTCCTTTCGTGGAGAAGAGGTTGTTGTTCGTGGCAAGGAGCAAAGCAAAGCGGATGCCATCCGAAATAATTCCGGAATTCGTTGACATTCCGCGGCCCAAGTCGCAGCGTGGCCGCTTCAGGGCGGGTAAGATGGGACGAAAATCGTTTCCTCGGGCGGAAAAGGCTCCGAAAATGAAACGGTCGTTGGGTCCGATCCCCTGTCCGTTTTTCGCAACAAAATCCCCCCGACCGCGATAAGTCCCGATATTATAAGTAAAATTCCGTAATCTCAGGGTTTTTTCTATGACCCCCACCCGGCCCGGCCCTGTCTTCAGCGCCGCGCTTCAAAATTTTTCCGCCCTCCGCGCGGGAGGCGAGACCGCCGCGGAAGCGCCGATCTCCGCGCGCGCCGCCTTGGGCCTTCTGGTCTTGGCCGCCGCCGAGGTCGAGGCGCGGCAGCGCCACGCGGCGGGCGCCTGGGGCGCCGGCCTTTTTTCCGCCCGCGCCGACTCAGCCGAGCCTTGGGGCGCCTACCTGCGGCGTCTGGAGCGGGCCCTCAGCTCCGAAGACCTCGACCTCCAGTCGGTCCGCAACCTC
>SZOV01000114.1 GCA_030263375.1 Deltaproteobacteria bacterium PRO3 | reverse complement strand
CGGTCTTCTCGGCCACCCACTCGCCCGCGAGGCGCTCGACCGCCTTGGTGATGAGCTGGCGCGCCTTCTTGTCGGCGCTGGCCCGCGTATCTTCCTCGATCTGGCGCAGGCGGCGTCCGGCCTCCAGCTGGGCCGATTCTTCCACCATCTTGACCAGGCGCTCCTTCGCTTCCTCCGCCGTCATCCGGGCCACGCCCTCCAAGGCCGTGCGCGACTCCTCGACCAGGTGGCGGTTTTTTTCCAACAACTCTTCGGCGGCCTTCTCCCGCTCGCCGACGCCCCGCTCGCGGGCCTCCAGCTCGCCCTCGCGGCGTTCGAGGGCCTCGGATTTCCGCTCGAGCCCCTCCTCGCGGGCGAAGAGACGCTGCTCGATCTTCTCAAGTTCGCCCTTGCGGCCGCGGACCTCGTCTTCGATCTCGCGTTCCGCCTGAAGCCTCAGGCCCTGGGCCTCCAGCTCGGCCTCCTTGCGACGTTGCGCCGCCTTCGCCTCGGCCGCAGCCAGGAGGCGTTCGGCCTCGCGCTCGGCGGATCCGATCTTGCCCTCGGCGATTTTCTTCCTTAGCAAGGCCCCCAGGGCCAAACCCAGGAGCAAAGCGGCCGCGGCCGCCAGGATGGTCCAGATCACGGTTCCCTCCGAAATGCGTCCCCCGTTTCGTTCACGGGCCCGGCAAGCCTAGGCCCGGCCTTTCGAATCGATCACGCGTCGTTCCGTGACAATGCGATCGACGGCCTCGTCGCGCTCGTCCGTCGGAACGCTCTCTACAACCTGAAAATCGTAGGCCAGGGCCCAGCGCCGGCCGCGGAAGCCCTGCAGCGCCCGGTCGTAATACCCCTGGCCCCACCCCAAGCGGCCTCCCCTCACGTCGAAGGCAACTCCGGGCACCAGGAGAATCGCCAGTCCCTCGAGCGGGACGACCGGCAGCCGCGGGTCCGGCTCGAGGATGCCCCAGGCCCCGGGCACCAGGGCCGACTCGTCCCCCACTTCGGCGAACTCGAGGCCCGCGGCGCCCAGTCTCGGCAGGCAAAGGGAACGCCCGGCCCGTCTCAGCCTATGGAAGATCCCTTGCGTCGGAACCTCCCCGCGGACGGCCCAGTACAGGCCTACTCGGGGAGCGGCGACCCACTCGGGCTGGGAAAAGAGGCGCTCTTCCACGGCCCGCGCGGCGTCCGCCTGAATTTCGGCGGACAGGGCGCCGCGCCGGTCCAGCATGGCGCGGCGGAGGCTCTCTTTTGCGGCAGGGTTCATCGCCGTGGCTCGAAGAAAAGGTTGTCGTCGATGAAATCGAGGCGGGTCGAAAGGAAGAAAGGGGACGCGCCGCTCCGGGGAGCGGGGCCAAACGCTTTGCAGAAAAGGATCAGCGGTCCAAAAACACCAAAGAGTAATAAAAAAATCTAATCAGGATTCTAAAAACAAGAATACAAGCTGCAAATATTCCAAGCAATTTCGTTCAGAGGTTTCAACCGACTCAATTTCAAGTCCCGCCCCCGGCCCGGCGAGGACCAGGGGCGGGACTTCAAAATTCTCCCCACCTTCTGTCGTGTGGGGCTGCGAGATTTGAACCTATTTAAAATAGGTGGGCGCTTCAATCACGGCATTAGGCTTCCCGCATGCGGCCCGAAGGTCGGCGGGCTTGCTCACCGCCGTTAGCGGAAGCTCCCGTTCTCATCAGCTAGGTTCTAAATCATAATAAAGCACCAAACGCGAACAAGGCAGGGAAATCCAAATCGGCTGTAAAAGAGCGAAATACTCAATGTCCGAGCTGGCGGTCGATCAAACCGAGGATCTCGCGGACCTTGGCTCGGGCCTCCCCGACCTTTCCTTTGTCGGTTGTCTTGATTCTAAAGAAATCGTCGGCAATGTTCAAGGCCGCAAGCAGCGCGACGTTCAAAGAAGAGACGGATTTCGTCTTTTCTTGGATGTCGAAGAGCTTCTTGTTGACGTAATCGGCGACGCGCTGGACGTATTTCTCGTCCGACTCGCTTTTGAGCTGGAATTTCTGGTTGAGCAAGACGACTTCGAAAGTTTTCTTCATAAATTGGGGCCATGATGACGGGGGGGAAAAGGCCTGTCAAGGTTTTTGCCCGCACTCGCCAAGCGGCGCAGGCTCAGTCGACCGTGACGCTGGGCGCACTCAAGGAAGGCGCGAGGGCTACGTTGGGACGGCCTTGAAATAACGAGAGAAAACCGACGTAGAAAAAGCCGATTTGGAAGAAGAGCAAACTGTACAGGGACATCCACAGACCGTGGGCGAAGGCGTAGACGACGGCCAAGGAAAAATACAGGCCGAGGAAGACTTCGACCAAGGTGATGACGCCGAAGGAGCTGCGGTATTTTTTGTGCTGCCAGGCGTCGGAGCGCTTGGCGATTGCGTATTTTGCCGTGCGGGTGAACTCGCTCTGCCGGTTGAAGAGGGCCTCGAAGACCGCCTTGGTGTTGTTGATGGCGAGGCCGATGCCGAGCGCGATGTTGAGCGGCAGATACAGCAGGCGGCTCTTCCAATCCGGATAGATTTCCTTCTGCGAACAGACGTAGAAGGACGCGATCGAGACCGTCGCTAGCAGGAAGACCGGCAGGTCGATCCACAGGATCGACTGCAGGCGCAGCTGGTGGCGCAGGTAGAGCGAGAGCGGCATGCAGAAGGACAGCACCACCATCAGGACGTAGGCGAAGTTGTTGAGCAGGTGAAAGCTGGCCTCCATCTTGACCCGCGGCGACAGGGCGCTGCGCCAGATGCGCGGCATGAGCTTCTTGGCGGTCTGAATGGAGCCCTTGGCCCAACGATGCTGCTGGGCCTTGAAGCCGTTCATGTCGACGGGAAGCTCGGCGGGCACGACCACCTCGGGGACGTAGAGAAATTTCCAGCCCTTGAGCTGCGCGCGGTACGAGAGATCGAGGTCCTCGGTCAAGGTATCGTAGTGCCAGCCGCCCGCGGCCTCGATGCAGCGGCGGTCCCAGATGCCCGCCGTCCCGTTGAAATTGAAGAAGCGGCCCGAACGGTTGCGCGCCGTGTGCTCGATGACGAAGTGCCCGTCGAGCAAGATGCTCTGGGCCTGGGTCATCAGCGAGTAATCCTGGTTGAGATGGCCCCAGCGGGCCTGGACCATGCCGTATTTTCGCCGGGCGAAGAAGTAAGGGACCATTCGCTTGAGGAAGTCCGGCTCGGGCAGGAAGTCGGCGTCGAAGACGGCGATCAGCTCGCCCTGGGCGACCTTGAGGCCCTCGTCGAGGGCGCCGGCCTTGAAGCCCTTGCGGTTGCTGCGGTGCAGGTAGACGATGGGCTGGCCCAGGTCGCGGTATTCGCGGACGACGGCCTTGGCGATCTCTTGGGTCTCGTCCGTGGAGTCGTCGAGCAGCTGGATCTCGAGGCGGTCGCGCGGGTAGTCGAGGGCGCAGATCTGCTGCACCAGGCGCTGGACCACGTATTTTTCGTTGTAGATCGGAAGCTGGACGGTGACGAAGGGCACCCGCGGGAGCGCGTCGAAGGCCGGCACGTCCTGGGGCAAGCGCTCTTTGTGCTTATAGTAGAGATAAGTCAGGTAGTAGCGATGGAGACCGAAGATCGCCAGTATCGCCAAGATGAAAAAGTAAATCCCGAGCAGGAGGAAGGAAAACAGCTCCATAATCAGGCTTATAGAAAGAAATCTTGAAAAGTCAAGGACTTAGATTTCCACTTCCGCCGGCGACGGCTGCTCAGGATTCCAGGGCGAAGAGCACCTGCCGCGCCTCGACGTCCACCTTCGCCACCTTGACGGTGACCTCGGTCCCGATCTTGAAGACCTTCCCTCCCTTGCGGCCGCGCAGCCGATGCTTCTTCTCGTCGAAGAGGTAGTAGTCGTCCTCTAAGTCCTCCAAGAGGACCAGGCCCTCGACGAAGAAGTCGAAGAGCTCGACGAAGAATCCGAACTTGGCGATCCGCGAGACCACGCCGCGCAGGGTCTCGCCGATGTGGCGCTGCATGAAGAGGGCCTTCTGCAGGTCGACGGCCTCCCACTCCGCCTCCATCGCCACCCGCTCGCGGCGGCTGCAATGGCCGGCCATGTTGGCCAGCTCGAGGGTGCGGGCCTCCCTCGCCTCCTCGGAGCGCGGCGCCTCGCGGAGCAAGATGCCCTGGAGGACGCGATGGACCATGAGGTCGGGATAACGGCGGATCGGGCTGGTGAAGTGGGTGTAACAGGTCGAGGCCAGGCCGAAGTGGCCGAGATTTTCGTGGGAGTAGACGGCCTGCTTCATCGAGCGCAGCAGGATGTGCTGGATCAGCCGCTGCTCGGCGTGGTCGGCCACCTGGTGCAGGACCTTGTTGAAGAAGCCCGGCTTGGGCTTGGGCGGAAAGGAGATGTTGAAACCCAGGTTGTGCAGCAGGATCTGGAAGTTCTTCACCTTCTCGGGGTCGGGCTCGCCGTGCACGCGGTAGACGCCGGGGACGCGGCGGGCGGTGATGAAGCGGGCCACCGCCTCGTTGGCGGCGATCATCAGCTCTTCGATCAGGAAATGCGCCTCGTTGCGCTCGGCCTTGATGATGTTCTCGATGCTGCCGTCCTCGAAGCTGATCTGGATCTCGGGCTCGGGCATGTCGAAGTCGATGCTGCCGCGCCCGAAGCGCTGCCGGCGGATTTTGCGCGAGAGCTCGAGGGCGTCGGTCAGCATGGGCAAAAGCGGCGTCAGCGGCTCGCGCACCTCGGGCACCAAGTCCACCAGGGCCCGCGCGACCTGTTTGTAGGTGAGGCGGGCCTTGGAGTGGATCACGCTCTTGTAGACGTCGGCGCTCTTCGGCATCCCCTGGGCGTCGTAGAGCATCTCGCAGGTGAAGGTGAGTCGGTCTTCCTTGGGCCTTAAGCTGCACAAGTCGTTGCTCAGGGCCTCGGGCAGCATCGGGATGCACTGGTCGGGAAAATACACCGAGGTGCCGCGCTTGAAGGCCTCGCGGTCGAGGGCGCTGCCGGGCACGACGTAATGGCTGACGTCGGCGATGGAGACCCACAGGCGGTAGCCGTCGCCCTCGGGCTTTACGCAGATGGCGTCGTCGAAATCCTTGGCGGTCTCCCCGTCGATGGTGACGAAGGGCAGGTCGCGGAGGTCGCGGCGGCCCTGGCCCAGCGAGATGTCGCGCCGGCGCTGCCAATCCTCGGCCTCGCGCAGGACCTCGTCGGGAAATTCCCGCGGCAGCTGGTGCTTGAGGATGACGATGTCGGTCTCGGTCTTGGGCGTCCCGCGCTCGGCGAAGATCTGGACCACCTCGGCGATGCCTTGGCGCCCCTCCTCCGGGTATTGGACGATGTTGAGCCCGACGCTCTGGCCGATCTCGGCGCCATTGAGCTTTTTGGAAGGGACGAGAAAATCGGTGCTGCGGCCCTTTTCGGAGACGACGGCGACGGTCTGGTAGCCGGATTTCTGCAGGCGCCCGATGACCCAGGAGGTGCCGCGGGACTTGATCTCGGTGATGGCCCCCTCGAGGCGGCCGTCGCGGGGGTTGACGCGGACGGTGGCGATGACCCGGTCGCCGTTCATGGCGCCCATCATGCGCCGGCCGGGGATGAAGACGTCATTGACGCCGGGCTGCTCGGCCAGGACAAAGCCGTAGCCGTCCCGGTGGATCTTGAGGACCCCCTCGAGGTACTGCGGGGGCGCCTCGGAGCCCTTTTTGCCGGGGGCTTTCTCCGGCAACTTGGGACGGGGCTGGTTTTTACGGGATTTGGAGCTAGGGCGGGCCCTGCGGCTTTTCTTTTTTCTCACAGGGCCTTAAGCTATGACGCCTGGCCCGGCTTCGCAAGCAAGATTCACGTTGACGAAGCCTGTGGGAATGAATAAACCCTGGGCGCCTTTCGCGAGAGTGGCGGAATTGGCAGACGCACTAGATTCAGGGTCTAGCGATCGCAAGGTCGTGGGGGTTCAAGTCCCCCCTCTCGCACTATTTCTTAATATTGGGGATTGAACCCCCACCGACTTTAGCCCGCTCGAATTTACTTCGATCGGGCGTATCACCGGTTATCCCTTAGATCCACCGACTCTTTCAAGGCTACCCTCGAATACCGCCAGGTGCGCAGCGGCATCGACCGTCTTGTCAGGTCATCGCTCTAATTTTTTAAATATGTACTTTATTTAGAACAACTTTGACCTTAGAATCATCGCAAGCCTAGCCCGTTTTCAATCGCAACTCCAACGGCTCGTTCCGTGAATTTTTAATAATTTCAGCGAGTTTCTCTTGCTGGGAACCCTTAATACTTTCGTCAGGGAAGGAGAAAAAACGCGAAAGGGGGAGGGTATTAAAGATACGTGCCTTTTACCCACCGTTTTTTCATCTTTCCTCCCTGCGACGCGCCAGAGGAGCTGTCCATCCATCAGGGGAGATATAAGAATGAAAGGTCTTACAAATATAATATCACCATCCATTCGAATCATCGCCTGCGCCTTACTGCTCGCATGGCCGGGGCTCGCCCAATCCGGAGGTCGCGGGGGAACCGTGACGCCGGATTCCGTCAAGGTCACCTTGGATTCCATCGAACGAAAGGTCCTCGACGGCGAGAGCGTGACGCTTTCCAGAATGACCGTCACCGTCGAGGCCCGCTCCAAGGACGTCAGTCACATCGTCTTCTCCATCCCCTCCGGCACCACCGTGGACCTATCCAAGACGATCGCATTCAACCCTAACTACTCGGTGGAATTGACCAGCGACGATCCCTCGATCGCCAAGATCAACCCGGAGCTTCATGCCACCGGAGTCAAGCTGGACGGAGAGTTCAAGGCGGGTACTCGCACCGCCGTTACCATCGTCACCGCCGGAACCGTGGGCTATAGCGGCGGCGAGCCCTTCTATTTCAAGAGCGCCCGCTTCGCCTTCGCCGGCAAGATCGAGGCGGAATTTCGCGACGTCGATCTGTCGGTCCGGTTGGAGGCCTCGATTCCCAACGTCAAGGCCGGCGAAACGGTGACCTACACGGTCAAGATCGCCAACCTGGGCACCGCCGCCACCGTCAGCGCGACCGCCGTCGAAATCGTCTTCTCGGGGACCTTTAGGGTCGAGGAGGTCGCGGTGACCCCGGGCGGCACGGTGGGCCACACCCAGCTGGGCATCGAAGCGATCATCGACCAGGAAATCGCCTCGGGCGCCACCGCCACCGTCTCGGTGACGGGAACCTGGGACCCCGCCAGCGTGGGAGACAACTCCGTGTCGGTGACGGTCCACAATCCGGACGATTTGACGATCGAAAACAACTCGGCGGAGGTCGCGGTCTTCGTCAATCCCGTGGAAGACGGCCTACTGCCCGTCTTCACCGTGAAGCCTCCCGAGCAGGTCCTCGTCAACCGGGCCTATGCGGTCGCCACGGCGGTCGAAAACAAAACCCAATACACGGCCCATAACGTGGTCTACGCCGTCACCGCCATCGCCGCGGCGGGCAGCGTGGAGATCCGCGACATCGTCGCCTCCGTGGGCACCGTCGAGGTCACCGCCGACGGCTTCGTCGTCCGAGTGGACTCCCTCAAGGCGGCGGAGACGGTTTCCGTCACCTACACGGTTACCGCGCGAGAGGAGGGGGAATACACGCTCGTCACCTCCGTCAAGGCCGACGGTTACGTGGAGGTTCGCGAGGAGACAACCCTCACGGCGGTAACGGCGGTCCGGGTGACGGCCAACGCGATGCCGACGGTGATTTACGAGGCGGCCAATACGGTCTCCTACACCTTCGAGGTCGCCAACAACGACCCGGATCTCGAATTGGTGACGGATCTCGCCTTCACCGCTACCTTGGCCTCCGAGGACGGCGCCACGCTGGTCGACAGCGCCATCACCTGGACAGACGCCGCGGGAACCCGCGAAATCCAGTGCCGCTCGAATCTCGAAGGCACCGAGATCCTCTGTCCTGTGTCCCTGGCGCCCTCGTCCAAGGCGACCTATACGGCATCCCTGACCGCTTCGCTGAACGCGGGGGTCGAAAGCGCCTCCTTGACCTGGTCCACGAAGGTTGCGGGCGCCGTCGCCGCGGGAAAGACCGAGGTGCGCTCCCAAGCGACTTTGACCGAGGCGGCGGTGACCGCCAAGGCCGCCACCGTCGAATCCGGCACCCCGGCGCGGATGTCGGTGTCGGTCGCGAACACCAGCCAAGAGCTGACCTTGGTCGGCGAGGTGGTCGCGACGGTCACGTCCTCCACGGAGGTCGCCTTCAGCAAAGTGAGCATGGTCGACGTCGTCAGCGGGGCTACGGCCTCCTGCCGCTTGAGCATCGACCAGACGGCCTTCGATTGCGCGGCCCCGGTCAAGATGGCACCCGAGTCGGAAGTCTTCTACGAGGTCCAGGCGACGGCCGTTTTGGGCCGGGCGGCGACCGAGGGAAGCTATACCGTCTCGGGCGGTTTCCGCACCAACGGCGTCACCCAGGCGAAGGAGGTCACGATCACGGTGACGAAGGCCGCGGAACCGCCTCCGCCGGTCTGCGAGGCCTGTGATCCGCAGGATCCCCTCGCCTGCGCCGCCACCGATGGCCTGGTCTGCGGCGATTCGGACGGAGACGGCCAATTCTGCTGCGAGGCCCCTCCTCCGAACTGCATCAG
>SZOV01000113.1 GCA_030263375.1 Deltaproteobacteria bacterium PRO3 | reverse complement strand
ATGACGGAGGCGGGGTTAGGGTGCGGGCGGCTCCGGCGGCTCGGGGATGTCGTCCTCGGGGGCAGCCTTGTGTGCCGGTGCTGCGTCTTTCGGCGCGGGCTCGGCCTCCTGCGGCAGCTTGGTGGTCCACGGAACGGCTGCAGCCAGAACCTTGCCGAAGGCGCTGTCGAGTGCGGCTACGGCCGACGGCGCGTCGCGGGCCGCGAGCGGCGCGGTCAGCAGGGTCTCGGGGTCGGCGGGGTGGGTCTTGAGGTCGACCAAATGGATGCGGGGCAACTGTCCCGCCGTCGCGCGGTCGGGGAGCTTGAGCAGGCGGTACTTGCCGCGGCTCGCGTTCTCGAGGGTCTCCACCGAGGGCGTCGCCGAGCCGAGGACGACGGGGATCCCCTCTTCCTTGGCCCGTACGACGGCCAGGTCGCGGGCGTGGTAGCGGAAGCGCTCCTCCTGCTTGTAGCTCGCGTCGTGCTCCTCGTCGACGACCAAAATGCCTAAGTCGGGAAAGGGCAGGCAGAGCGCCGAGCGCGTCCCCACTACCACCCGCAGCCTCCCCTCCTTCACCCCCCACCACACTTGCAGGCGCTGGGCCTCGGTCATCCCCGAGTGATAGGCCGCGACCCCCTCGCCGAAGCGCGCGGCGAAGCGGCCCAGGGTCTGCGGGGTGAGGGCGATCTCGGGTACCAGAATCAGCGCGGCGCGGCCGCGGCGGAGGACCTCCTCGCAGAGCCGCAGGTAGACCTCGGTCTTGCCGCTGCCGGTGATGCCGTGCAGGAGGTAGGCGTGAAAACCCTCGCAACGCTCCAAGACCTCTGCGATCGCGACCTGCTGGGCCTCGGTCAGCTCCGGCGGCTCCCCGCCCGCGAAACCCTCGACCGGTGGCCGCTGCCGGGCCCGCTCGCCCTTGGCGGCGCCCTCCTTAAAGAGGGCCGGCGGCAGAAAGGTGCGCAGGACCTCGCCGGGCGGCGTCAGGTAGTGGCCCACCGCCCAGCGGAAGACGCGCAGCAGGGGCGGGCGCAGGGCGAAGTCCTCCGGCAGGACGTCCAGGATCTCTTTGAGCTCCGCGACGCCCTCGGGCACCGGCACGCCGAGCTCAGCCACGAGCCCCACCACCTTGCGGCGCCCCATCGGGGCGAGCACCAGGGCCCCGGGGGCGGGCGGCGCCATCCCCGGAGGCAACGCGTAGGTGAAGACCCGGCGCCGCGGCAGGGGCAGCCAGACCGAGAGGAGTTGGGCTTCGGATTTCTTCATGGCTTTTCGAAAAATTTGGCTTAAAGCATCCGGCGATGCCCCCGCCGTGGTTCGCCTCTCCCTGGTTTCAGGCCCTGGGCCACGCCTTCCCGCGCCTGGTCGCGGGGATCGCGCTGGCTGCGGCGCTGGTTTGGCTCTTTCCCACCCGGCGTCGCGAGCTACTGCTGGGTTTAAGCCTGGGCTTCTTCGGCCTCTTCCTCGGCGCGCCCCTCGTCCTCGGACAACTGGCCTTCACCGCAATCTGGTACGGCCTGCTCCGTTGGGCCGACCATGCCTGCGGAGCTCGAGGGAAAAAGGCCGTCGCCCTGGGCATCATCGCGGCCTTCGTCGCCGGCTACTTCGCCCTCATGAACGCCGGGCGCTTCGGCCTCGCCGCGCCGAGCGTCCAGGCCTTAGGAATCGCCTATCTCTTCTGGCGCGTCCTCCATGTCAACGTCGATTGGCGGCGCGGCACCTTGCGCCTGGGATCCTTGACGGATTTTCTGCTCTACCTCTTCTACTTCCCGACGATGAAGGGCGGGCCGATCCAGCGCTACCAGGATTTTTTCGCCACGGAGTTCTTTCAAAAAACCGCCTGGCGGCCCCGCTTCAGCCTCGGGATGTCGCTGCGAATCTGCGGCGGCCTGGCCAAGCTGTGGGCCTGCTACTTTTGGATCCGCCTCGACTACGACGCGCTCTGGCCGCAGACCACCGCCCTCCCTTACGCCGCGCTCCTCGAGATCCTCTATACGCGGGCGATCAGCTTTTACCTCATCGCCTCCGGCGCGAACGACCTCACGATCATGCTCTCGGAGGTCCTGCGCATCCGGCTGCCCGAGAACTACGACTATCCCTATTTCCAAAGAAACCTCGCGCACTTCTGGCGCAACTGGCACATGACGCTCACCGCCTGCCTGCGCGACTACGTCTACGAGCCCTTGGGCGGAAAGCGCAAGCACCAATACCGCAACTACGTCCTCACCTTCCTGGTCTGCGCCTTCTGGCACGTCACCTCGCCGGCCTTCCTGATCTGGGGGCTCTGGCACGGCCTGGGCCTCTGCGTCCTCCGGCTCTGGCAGGACTTTTGGAAACTGCGCGTCCCGGCCTTGGGCCCCGGCGGCGCCGGACTGCGGCGGATCCAGGCCTGGATGCAGGCGCGACCCATCTTGGCGAAGACCCTCTCCGGCCTGCTCACCTTTCACTTCGTCGCCCTGAGTTGGCTGCCCTTTTGGGGTGGACACCCGCAGGGCACCCGCGCCATATTCCGCCTCCTCGGCCTGCCTTGGTTTTGGTGACAACCTTTTTTTCCCTAAACCGAAACAAGGGCATACCTATTTCCTCTTAATGTGAGGTCCAATTGGTCGATGGCATTCGGGGGCCAAGCCAATTTGACGGCATTTTTTCACGCGGCGCTGCGGCTGACCGAGGCGCGTCTCTCCGTGCCACGGCCTTCCTGGCCCGCCTGCTCGGCGAGGCCGCGGGGATCCCGGAATGGGTCGAGAGTCCGCCGCGCGAGGAGCTTGCCCGCGCCTTCGCCGGCCTGGGCGTCCTCGCCCGTGGCCGCCTGCTGGCCCTGATCCCGGAATCCACCCTACAAGAGATCTTCGCCTTGGCCGAGGAACGCGATCCAGCCCAGCTCCTCGAGGCCCTCCTACACTTGGCCCGGGGTCTGGAAAATACCGATCGCCTCCCCGCCGCCACGGCGCTTTACGCCGGCCTGGCCGCGCTGCCCGATCCTTCCCCGGCGCGGACCGGCGCCCGCAGCCGCCTGGACGCGGTCTTGGGGCGCGGCGACGCCTGGACCCGCGCGGAATTCCTGCTCCGGCGATTGGCGGCGCACAGCACCGAGACCAGCTCCCTGGGCGGCATGGTCCTTGCCGGCATCGGCTACGCCCGCGCGCGCCTCGGCGCCGCCGCGTTGCTGGGCTCGGCCGCGGCGAATCCCCTGACGCGGAATCTGGGTGCGAGGCTCCTCTCGGGCACGGCGGGCCTGCTCCTCGAGGCGCCCGCCTTCGTCTTGGGCTCCAGGACTTTGCGCCGGATCACCGCGGAAACGGCGGCCTCTGAGCAGGGCCCCTGGACGCAGGAACTGCTGGGCGCCTATCTGAGCTTCGGCGCCATGCACCTGGTAGGAGGATTGGGAAGTCTCGCCCTCGGCGCCTGGGGACGCGGGGCCTTCGGCGAAGGCGCGCTGCGGGCGGTCTTGCCGTCCATAAGCCCTTTCGTCGGCCTCCTCTTGGGCCGCCGGCTCGAGGAGGAGCTGGGCCTGCGCGAAAGGCAGCCGCGGGCGACGACCTTCACCGACGCCCTCGCCACCCTGCTGCAGCTTCGGGTCGCCTCCCGGCTGCTCCCCGCGACGGCATCCCCGGAGGCTTTGACGCGCCGGACGCTTTTGGAGGCGGCGCCGAGCGGTCGGGAATCCCCGGGCCGCGTCAGGCCCGCCTTCGAGTGGCCCGGCCGACTCGCCCCGGCCTTGAATTCCGCCGGGGCCGGAATCCCGGCGAGCGGCCACGGCGGCCCTCCGCGTCGCGACCCGATGCGCGAGCATATCGTCTTCATGTCGTCGGATTCGGAAGGGCCCGGAGACGGTGCCCCCAGGCCCGGGCGTCCCGGGGCTAAAGTCATTTATTTGGACTCGGCTCGCGCGAGGCGCCAACGCGAAGACCCCACACCGCTTCGCATCGAGACGGAACTTTCCAACTCCGAGAACCTCTCCCGCCGCATGCTCGAGGCCGGCGACCCCGATCTCTGGATCGAATCCCTGCGTCACGCGATGGTCACTTGGCATCCGATCCAGTCGGTCCGCCAGTTCAACGCCGAGTTCTTTACGATCGAGTCCCGCCTGGGCCAGCAGCCCGCCTACGTGAGCGGGCTCCTGGGACACCTCGCCATCCGCGACGCGGCCGCCGCAAAAACTTTATTGGTGCTCTTGGACCTCGCCCCCGCGCATTCCTGGCTGCGGATGGATGCCGAGGTGCAGACGGCGATCCGGCGGCGCGCCGGGGAGGTCTTGTCGGAGGAGGAGTTGCAAGATACCGCGCACGTCCTCCATTCGCGCTTCGTGACCGCGACCGCCAGGCCCCATCCCGGCAACGCCTTCGCCCACCGGCGCGGCGAGGTGCTCTGGAGAGAGAGGTTGACGCGGGTCCCCGCGGTGTTCCTGCCGGCGCTGCGGGATGTCACCTTGGGCGACAAGCAATTTCTCTTCTTGACGCGCCACCTGGGGTTTCACGCCGAGAACTACCCCGAGTGAGACTCAGCGTCGGCGTCCGCCCATAGCGGCCGCGAGCCCCGTCTCCCGGCCCGCCGCGACCTCCCAATGGCCGTTGCGGAAACTCAACAGCACGCTCGAGGCGGCGGCCTCGGGTCCCGTCTCGAAATACACCCGGACATCCATGGCCCGCATCCGTTCCGCCGCCCGGCGCAGCGAGGCCTCGCCCGATCTGGACAGCGTGTCGTATTCGCCGTCCAGGATCCGCCGCACCTCGCGGATCGTCTCGCCGCGGTTCGTCGCGTGGGAAAGCCTTAAGACCAGCATGGCCTGCGGTTCGGCGGCGCCGTCGGTGAAGAGGTGCGTCGTCAGCTGCCGCGTTCCCTTGCGGATGGCCTCGGCCAAGCCGGCCTCGCCCCGTTCGCGGACGTTGACGGCCTTGACCTCGGCGGCCAAGAGCTGAACGGGGCGCCCCGAGGCGTCGAGCCGCTGCACGACCCATTCCGGCGTCGTCACCCGCGTCTCTCGGTCCTCCGGAAGCACGGTGAAGCGGAAGCGCTCGCCCGGGATGCGGCCCGCCTCGCGGACCTGGTCGCGCAGGGCCTCCACCTCGTGCCGCGCGGCCCCGTCGCCGGCCACCACCGCCTTGTAGACCAGGCCCACGAAGGCCCCGCCCAATTCCACGCCGCCGTTGCGGCCCATCAAGCCCGCGATGTTTTCGAGACAGGGCGTTAGCGTCCCCATGTCCTGCTCGCCGATCCGCATCAACTCGAAGGCGTTGTCGCCCAGGGCGCGCTCGACGAAGGGCTCGTAGCCCAGCAGCCCGCCGCCCGCGGCGGGTTCGGAGAATTCCAGGATATTGCCCAAGGCGCGGCGGAGGCGCGCCGCATTCGCGGTGCCGCTGCGGCCGTAGGAGACGAGGGTCTGCAGGCCCTGCAGCCAGCGCGTCGCCGAATTCGGCTCGCTCCAATAGCGCTGGTAGGACTCCCGCTCCCGCCCGTTCCGGGAAAAGGCCTCGACGTGGGCCAGGGCCGCCGTCCACATCCGGGTCAGGCCGTCGCGGTGCAAGGCCGCGAGCTCCGGCGACCAGGCCGCGCTCTCGTGGGTCAGGTATTCGACGAAGGTCTCTGGCAGGGCGCTGACCGGCTGGGAGGTCTCCAGCTGGTAGGCCAAGCGGACGACGGGCTGGTTGCGGGTGAGCCTCAGGAAATAGGAGCCGGATCGCGCGCCGGCCTGCGTGACCGTGAGACGTTGGACGCCCGACTCGAGGCCGCGGCGGGTCAGCGCGGCGAGCTCACGGCGGAGCCCCGCGCCGGAGGCGGCGGGGAGATTTTGGACCTGCAGGTAGGCGCCGCTCAGGCAATCCCGGCTCAGCGCCGCGAGCGTCGCCAAGACGCGCTCGGCGACCGCCGCGTCCGTGCCGCTCAGCTCGGCATTAACGCTGCGGCGCCCCTCGGTGCCGGGCAGGATCTCGATCCGCGACCGTCCTCCGATGACGATACGGAGCGGCCGAGCCGGATCGGCCCGGCCGATCGCCTCGCCCAAGGCCGCCTCAGGGATGCGCTCGGCGTGCAGGGCCAGGCCGTTCTCCGCCAGGGCGGCGACGACCTCTCCCTCCGCGTTGCGCAGGGTGAAGCGCCGGCCGCGCCGCGCGGCCTCTTGCACAAATTCCAACAGCTCCCCGGTCACGCGCTCGGCGGGCGCCAGGCGCAGATCGACGGCCGCGTCGTCCAAGAGGGCATTGGGCAGGGTTCGGAGTCGCGCCGCCGTCAGGCCCTCGAGGCGGGGCGCTTCCGCCGCACCGTCGATCACGACCCGCTCGCCCTCGCCCAAGCGGAGCTCCAGGCCCATGCCGTGCTCGCGGGCCGCCTGGACCAGGAGGTCCAGGTTGTCGGCGCCCTCCAAGGCCTCCAAGTGCAGGCGCAGCCGCCGCACCCGGCGGTCGGCCAACACCGCCACCTCCTCCAAGACCTCGAGGACCTGCGGGATCTGCGCCTCGCGCAGGGGCTCGCCCTCGCCGACGCGGAGCGGGGCCTCCGAAGCGGAACCTTCCGCGGGCCAATGCACGTCGGCAATCTCGCGGGCGAGGAAGCCGCTCTCGGCCGCCTCGACTAGGTCCGGGTTCTCCCACCAGCGCCCCGTGTCCGGCGCCGTCGGAAGCGGACCTTCGACGCCGCCGACACGTCCCTCCGAGACGCGGCCGCGCCGGACCGGGACGCCGAAGGCCCCAAGGCCCGTACCGGTGAACAGAAAGGCCATCCCTAGGGCGTGGCTGCGGAAGGCCTCGCGCCAGGCCTCCCAGGAGCCTTGCCAGTCCATGCTTCGCGGGGCCTCGCCCTCCGCGACCACCCGCAACCCCTCGCGCGGCGCAAGCGGCACCATGCTGCGGGCGGTATGCGCCCCCAGGCTGAGCAGGGCCCCGTCGACGGTGGCGCGGAACAGGCGCACGCCGTGCGGATCCCGCGAGACGGGCACCCCGGCCCAGGCGCCGGCCAGGTCCTCGCCGCGCACCATGCCCTCGTTGAAGGCCATGAAACGGCCCGCGCCCACGCCCAGCTCGAGGCCGCGTCCGGAGAGTCCCGCACCGCGCAGCAGCCCGGGCAGGACCGTCCCCGCACCCGCGGAGAAGAGCTCGCCGACGCCCAGCGAGAAGAAGGAGGTGATCAGCTGCAGGCGGGCCTGCTCGGCGGTCATCTGCGGCCGGCCCTCGGCCGCGCGGTACAGGCCGGTGAGCCCGAACTGGGTAGTGTTCAAGGTCGCGTACATCGCGCCGAAACGGGTCAGCCCGATCGCCATCCGCCCGCTGATCGTGGCGGCCTCCACGCCCAGCTCGAGGGCCAGGGCCCCGCCCGCCAGCTCGGCCGCGAGTCCCGCGGTGAACAGGGAGGCGACGACGATGACGCCGCCCTCGACGCTGAAGAGGTGGTCAACCAATTGGTTGGTGGCCTGCCAGTATGGCAGCGAGGCCCGCGTGCTGGCGACCTGATCGCGCAAAGTCAGGTTGCCGGCGGCGCGGTTATACAGCCCCGCCAAGACGTCGATGTCCGCCGTGCCGTGGAAGAATTCCCTCAACCCGCTCTCGAGGGAAGGCGGGGCGTAGCCCGGCTGGCCGCTGGCCTCGATCGTCTGCAAGAGCGAGGCGATGGCGGCGTCGCAACGGTGGTGGATGCCGTCCTCGCGGATCAGGACCCGCGCGACCGAGAGGCGGCGGGCGGCGCGGGCGTTGGGGTCGTCGATGGATTCGGTGTCGATCAGGTCGCTGATCGGGGAGCTCATCGAGACCAAGGTTCCATCCAAGGCCCGATATTCAAAAATCCGACCCATCTCGCGGTAGAAATTTTGCGCCGCGTCCTCATTGCCCGTGAGCTCGGGGAGCAGGCGGATCGCCTCCCGGGTGCCCGAGGCCCGGCCGGAGAGGATCAGGCCTTGGATCCGGGTCAGCGCGTCCCGCAGTTCGTCGCGCTGGCGGCGCAACTCCGTGGTGTCCTCGCCTTCCTCCGCCGCGGCGTGAATGCGCTGCTGGAAATTCCCCTCCGCCATCATGCTGAGCCACTGCAAGGTCGGAGCGCTGCGCTCCAAGACGCTCAGCCGACCCGGTCCTTCGTAGAGCCGGGCACCGAGTCGCTGGAACAGATCCGGCTCGTGGGGCCCGCGCGCGAGCTCGCGCCAGGCACGGGCGAGTTCGGGGCCATCGGCGCGGGCCGCGACCAAAGACCAATCCACGGCGCCGCTCTCGTCGGCGGGCACGTCGCTCGCCTCGACGACCGGGCGCCAGTCCCGCAGGGCCTCGTAGAGGCGGGGCGCGGCGGGGTCGTTGTCGACCAAGGCACGCATCAAGCGGCTGTAGAGGACCATCGTGCGGCGGCCGTGGCGGGCGCCAAGGCCGCTCAAGTCGTCCAGGACCTCGTGGAAGCGGGAGAGATTCGGCGCCGTCTCCGTCCCCGCGACGCGGCCCAAGGCGATGCGCTGGTAGCTCTCGCCCAGGCGCAACAGCCACAGCGCCCGGTCCTCGACGCTCAGCTCCGGCGCGGCGGCGCCCTCCCGGCAGACCGTCGCGGGTTCGGGCAGGTCGCGGCGGATCGCGTCCGCCGCCCGCTCGGCGGCGTCCCATTCCCCGATGCCGGAAAAGGCCTCGATCAAAAATGCCTGGAGGTTGCGACGTTGCTCCGCGTCGCTCACCCGCTCGGCTCGGGCGGCGACCAGGCGCAGGGCGGCGCTGAGCTCGACGCGCGCCGCCACGCGCTCGGCGCTGTCGCCGACCACGCCGCGCACGGCGTAAGAATCATGGAAGAGGCGCAGGC
>SZOV01000112.1 GCA_030263375.1 Deltaproteobacteria bacterium PRO3 | reverse complement strand
AGGCCGCGGAGGATCCGGGTTCGGTCTTGTGGTCCCGGGAGCGGCGCGCGGACTACATCCTCGCCCAGTTCCGCGGCTACCGCGTGACCGAGGCCGACGGCTCGCGCCGCCCTTGGAACCGCGCCGAGGCCCTCGCCTTCCTCGACTCCGTCGATCGCGCCAACGTCGAGCGCATCCGCAATTTCGAGGCCCCCTTGACCATGCCCGGCGCGGCGGACCGCTTCGACACGCGGCGCCTCGAAGAGCTGATCGCCGCCGAGCGGACGATCCGCGAGCGGGAGTCCTCCAGCCACCGGCACGCCTCGACCCATGCCGCCAACCTAGCGGACAACACGCAGGACCTCGACCGCCAGATGGAGGCCTATTACCGCAGCAGCAACGAGCGCACCTCCCTGGCCCTCGCCCGCTTCATGGACGGTCCGGTCCTGGCGATGGCCGACGGCCTCGCCGCCGCCTCCCTGCATTAAATTTCATTCAATTTTTTGGAATAATAACTCGCGATCGCCTCGACCAAGGCCTCGATGGTATGCGTCCGCGGCATGACGACGACGCGAAAGCCGGCCCGCTTCGCCGCGGCCCGCGTCACGGGACCGATCGCGGCCGCCGGAACCTTGCGATAGCGCTCCCAGAGGCCCGCTTGGCGCAGGAGGCGAGCCAGGTTCTCCGCCGTGGCCCCGCTCGCGAAGGTCAAAAGATCGGGCGCGCCCTCGCCGAGGGCGGCCCGAATTTTCCGGCGGGAGAGACGCGGCGCGCCGCTGCGGTAGGCCACGGCGACCTCGACGCTCGCGCCCTTCTGGCGCAATTCGGAGACAAAGGCCTCGCGCGCGACCTCGGCGCGCGGAAACAAGATTTTCTTTCCCTTCACCTCGCGGGCGCGGAAGGAACGGCCCAAATCCTCCGAGGTGAAGGACTCGCCCACCCGGGAAACAGAAAATCCGGCTTCCTCCAGACGCCGAGCGGTCGCCGGACCCACCGCGGCGATTTTCACATGCCTCAAGCCCCAAGGACCCTTTCGAAATTTTTTCAGGCGAAGCAAGAAGGCGTCGACGGCGTGGGCGGAGGTGAAGACCAACCAATCGTAGCCTTCGATCGCCGCGATCGCGCGGTCGAGGGCCGCCCAAGAACGCGGCGGCCGGATCTCGATCGCCGGGAGCTCCAGTGCTTGGGCGCCCGCCTCGCTCAGGCGACGGCTCAGCTCGGAGGCTTGGTCTCCGGAGCGGGTCACGAGGACCCTCCGGCCGAAGAGCGGCTTCGTCTCGAACCAATCCAGGGCGGGCTTCAGCCGGACGACGTCGCCCACCATCGTCACTGCGGGCGGACGGATCCCGGCGCGCTTCGCCAGCCCGGGCAGGCTGCGCAGATCGCCGACGCGGCTGCGCTGGCGCGGGTACGTCCCCCATTCGACGATCGCCGCCGGCGTCGCCGGCGATTTTCCGGCGCGAATGAGTCTCGCGAAGTTTTCCTCGAGGGTCTTGACGCCCATCAACAGGACCAAGGTGGGAAGCCTCGCCAAGGCCTCCCAATCGATCGCGGGGGCGCGCGCGCGACGCCCCGGCTTTTCCGGATCCTCGTGCCCCGTGACGAAGGCGACGCTGGAACCGAAACTCCGATGCGTGACCGGGATGCCCGCGTAAGCCGGTACCGCCACGGCGCTGGTCACGCCCGGGACGATCTCGAAGGGGACGCCAGCGCGGCGCAGCGCCTCGGCCTCCTCACCGCCGCGCCCGAAGACGAAGGGATCGCCGCCCTTCAGCCGCACCACGACGCGGTGGCGGCGCGCGGCCTGGACCAGCAGCTTGGCGATTTTCTCTTGAGGGAAATGCCCGCGATGGCCCCGCTTGCCCACGTCGAAGCGCTTGGCGCGGGGGCAATGGCGGAGGATCTCGGGGTTCACAAGCTGGTCAAAGAAGACCAGGTCGGCGCGCTCGAGGCAGGCCTGGGCCTTCAGGGTCAAGAGCCCCGGATCTCCGGGACCGGCGCCGACGAGGTAGACGGTGCCGGGTTTATTTTTCGGCTTGGTTTTAAGTGCCATACTCCAATGTCGGAGCGAACATAATTTCGCCCTTATCCGATCGCCGCCAAAATATCCCGCCCGCCCCGGCGCCAAATCTCCTCCACCAAAAGGTCGGCCGCCTCGAGCGGCGCTTCGGCGGATCCCTCGCTTTCCACCTCGATATATTTCGCCCCGTCCGGGCTCGCCAAAAAGGCCTGAAGCCTCAAGGCGCCGCCGGCGATCTCGCCGAAGACCCCCAAGGGCAGGTTGCAGCTCCCGCCCAGCTCGCGCATCACGCGGCGCTCGGCCATCGAGACCCGCTCGGTCTCGATGTCGTGAAGGGCCGCGAGCAGCTCGCGAAGCTCCCGATCCGCCGAGCGGATCTCGATCGCGAGGGTGCCCTGCCCCGGCGCCGGGACGATCGGCAGGTCCACCGCGCGGGCGACGTCCAGTCCCAGGCGCTCCATGCCGGCCCGGGCGAGGACGATGGCGTCGTAATCGCCCGCCTCCAGCTTGCGCAGCCGCGTGTCGATGTTGCCGCGCAGCAGCTCGAAATTCAGGTCCGGACGCAGGCGGCCCAGCTGCAGGCGCCGCCGCAGGCTGCTGGTGCCCACCTTGGCGCCCGGCGGCAGCGCCGGCCAATCCGATCCCTCCCGCGCGATCATGACGTCCCGCGGGCTCTTGCGCCGCGGGTAGCAGGCGATCTCCAGCCCCTCCGGCAAGACCGCAGGCATATCCTTGAGGCTGTGTACCGCGAGGTCGATGCCGCCTATGCCAAGGGCGTCCTCGATCTCCTTCACGAAGAGGCCCTTGCCGCCGACCTCGGCCAGGAAGCGGTTTTGGATGCGGTCGCCCGAGGTGGTGATGGTCTGGAAATCGACCTCGAGGCCGGGGTGCGCGGCCTTGAGCTCCTCGGCGAAGCGCCGGGACTGGGCCAGCGCCAAGGGCGAGCCGCGCGTCCCCAGGATGAGCCGTCGCGGGCTCACGCGACCCCCTTCTCCAACAGGCCGCGGAGCAGCGCGGAGAGCTGCCCGTCGACCCGCTGGGCATTGTGCAGGACCTCCTCGTGGTTGAGGGCCTGCTTGCGCCTCAGGCAGGAGTTGGTCACGGCGGAAAGCGCCGCGACCTGCAGGCCGGCGTGGGCGGCGGCGATGGCCTCGTAGACGGTGGACATGCCGATGAGATCCCCGCCGAGGATGCGGAAGGCGCGGATTTCCGCGTCGGTCTCGTAGCTGGGACCCGCGATGCCGACGTAGACGGCCTTCGGCAGGGGAATTTTCAGTCCGCGCGCCAGTCGATCCACCCGCGCGGAAAAGGCGTTTTCATAGGCCGCGTCCATGGCGGGAAATCGGGTGCCGAGAAAATCGAGGTTGGGCCCGCGCAGCGGATTGCCGCCGGTGAAATTGAGGTGGTCGCGGATCCTGGCCAAGCGCCCCACGCGCAGGCGCTCGCGGATCGAGCCGGCGGCATTGGTGAGGACGAGGCGTTTGAGCCCCCAACGCGCCAGGGCCCGCACGGGAAAGACCACCTGCTCGGGCGCGAAGCCCTCATAATAATGGATGCGGCCGTGCAGGATCAGCGCCGAGACCGCGCCCTTCGTTTTTCCGGAGACGCGGTAGATCTGTCCCGAATGCCCCGCGACGTGCGGGGGGAGCAGGTGCGGGATGTCGGAAAAGGGCCGGGCCTTGACCCGCGGAAAGGCCTCGCGAAAGGAGCGGCCGAGGCCGGAGCCGAAGACGACCGCGAAGTCCGGCGGGGGGCCGAAATGCTTGCGCAGCGCCGCGGCGGCCTCGTCGAGGGAGCGGCGGTAGGTCTTAGGATCGAAGGGGGCGGTCATCAGAGCCAAAGCTATAATTTTTTGAGGGCGTTTTGGCTAGGGATCTTTGTAGGGGCGAACCTTGTGTTCGCCCCTACAGCGCTAATTCGGAGAGAAAGCTCCGGCCCGAGGCCCAAGACACGCCGAAGATCTCCCCCACCGTCGCCCCGATGTCCGCGAAACTCTCCCTCACCCCCAAGGAAGCCCCGGCGCCGCGCAGCGCCGGCGCGTAGGCCAGGAGCGGCACGTATTCGCGGGTGTGGTCCGTGCCCCGATAGGTGGGGTCGCAGCCGTGGTCCGCGCTGATCAAGAGCAGGTCTTCGGGGCCCAGCTTTTCCAGCAGCTCTACCAGGGCCGCGTCGAAGGCCGCCAGGGCCCGCGCGTAGCCGCGCGGATCGCGGCGGTGGCCGTAGAGCATGTCGAAGTCGACCAGGTTGACGAAGATCAGGCCCTCTGGCACCGCCTCCAAACTGCGGAAGGTCTGCGCGATCCCCTCGGGATTGCTCTGGGTGTGGAAGGATTGCGCGAGCCCCCGCTCGCTGAAGATGTCGCCGATCTTCCCGATGCCGACGACGGGAACGCCCTGGGCGGCGAGGGCCTCAAGGACGGTCGGGGCCGGCGGGGGCATGGCGTAGTCGCGGCGCCGCGGGGTGCGGACGAAGCTCCCCGGCTCGCCCGCGAAGGGCCGCGCGATCACCCGTCCAACGTCATAGGCGTCGCAGAGGCCGCGGGCAATCTCGCAGTAGCCGTAGAGCTCGTCGACGGGCACGCTCGCCTCGTGGCAGGCGATCTGGAAGACGCTGTCGGCGCTGGTGTAGACGATCGGGGCCCCGCTGTCCCGATGCGCAGCGCCCAGTTGCTCGATGATGGTGGTCCCGGAGGCGGCGACGTTTCCCAGCGTCGTCCTCCCGATCGCGGCCTCGAAGGCGGCGATGAGTTCCTTCGGAAAACCTCCCGGGTAAAGCTTGGGCGGCCGCTCCGAGACGACGCCCGCCATCTCCCAATGGCCGGTCGTCGTGTCCTTGGCGGGCGAGGCCTCGGCCATCTTTCCGAAGCAGGCGCCGCGGCCGGCGACGGCCCTAAGGCCGGGGATGGCGTCCACCCGCCCGAGGCCCAGTCGCTCGAGGCCGGGCAGGCTCAAGCCGCCCATTGCCTCGGCACAGTGTTTCAGGGTATGGGCCCCGGCATCCCCGTAGTCCGCGGCGTCCGGCATCGCGCCGATGCCGACGGAATCGAGGACGATCAGCGTCACGCGTCGAAAGGCCATAGCCCGAAGGATCCCGCAATTGAAGGTCACGATCAATCAAAAAGCCCTGGAGAGACTGCAACGCGGCCACGACTGGATCTTCCGCAGCGACTTGACGGGCGTGGAGGCCGAAATCGCCGGTCCCGCGACCGTCGTCTCGGAGAAGGGCAAGGTCCTGGGCGAGGCCCTCTACAGCCCCAAGAGCCTGATCGCCTTGCGCATGATGACCCAAGGCCAGGAGCGGATCACGGAGGGGCTGATCCGCGAGCGCCTGCGCCTCGCCCACGAGCGGCGCCGCGAGATGTATCCGGGTGAAGAGGCCTACCGCGTCGTCTTCGGCGAGGCCGACCGTCTGCCCTCCCTGATCGTCGACCGCTTTGCGGACGTGGCCGTCTTCCAGACCTTGAGCGCCGGGATGGAGACCTTCAAGGAGACCGTCGTCTCAGCCCTGCGCGAGACGCTGGATCCGCGCTCCATCCTCGAGCGCAACGACTCGAGCGTCCGGGAGCGCGAGGGACTGCCCCTCATCCGCCAGGCGGCCTGGGGCGAGGCGCCGGAGGAAGTCGCCTTCCGCTTCTCCGAAAAGACCTTCTCCTTTCCGGCCCTGGAGGGGCAGAAGACGGGGTTCTTTCTCGACCAGCGCTACAACGCCGAGGCCGCGGCCCGCTACGCCCGCGGCGAGATGCTCGACGCCTTTTGCTACGTGGGGCAATTCGGCCTGCACGCCGCGCCGCGCGCCAAATCCGTCCTCTGCGTCGACGCCTCCGAGCCGGCCCTCGCGCAGGCGCGGCGCAACGCCGAGCGCAACGGCCTCGCCAACGTCGAGACCCGCTGCGCCAACGCCTTCGATTTCTTGAAAGAATGCGACCAGGAGGGACGGCGCTTCGACACGGTCTCGCTGGACCCGCCCGCCTTCGTCAAAAACCGCGCGGCCCTGAAACCCGCCCTGCGCGGCTATAAAGAGATCAACCTGCGGGCGATGCGCCTGCTGAGGCCGGGCGGGATCCTCGTCACCTCGTCCTGCTCGCAGCACTTGAGCCCCGAGCTCTTCGAAAAGACCCTGGCCGAGGCGGCCCGAGACGCGCGGCGCCGCGTGCAGGTTTTGGAGAAGCGCGGGCAACCCGCCGACCACCCCGCCCTGCTCGTCATGCCCGAGACGGACTACCTGAAGTGCTGGATCCTGCGGGTGGAGTGATTTACTCGAAGATGCAGAGGTACTCGGTGATCCCGCGCAGCACCGAAATCTCGAAGGCGGAATTTCCCGGCACGCGGAACTCCATCCCCGCCGCGTAGGTCTTCCACTCCTCCTCACCCGCGACCTTGACCTTGCAGGTGCCGGCCACGATCACCATGCGCTCGGGGGCGCCGGTGCTGAACTGGTAGGAGCCCGGATAAATGAGCCCGATCGTCTTCTTGGCGCCGGCGGCGTCGTAGACGCTGTGGCTGACCACCTTGCCGTCGAAATAGACGTTGGCCTTCAGGTCGACCGAGACGTTTTGCAGTTTTTGCGGGACGGTTTCCGACATGATTCCTCCGATCAATATGTGGGACCCTTGTCTTCGAACAATTGTTTTCGGACGGAGACCGACTTGAGGCGCTCTGCCAGGTCGCGCAAGGCCGCCGCCTGCTCCTCGTCGTCCTCCGCCTCGCAGCGCGCGATCCTCCGATTGAGGTTTTTCAGGATGACCAGGAGGTAGTGCCGCGACTTGTCGGACGGCGTGAAGAAATTCATCAAGAGCACCAAGAGGCAGGACCCGGCAAACAAGGCCAAGGCCCAATACCAAGGCAAGAGATGAAAGGCCAAGCCCAGGACCGTCGCCCCCAGCACCGAGGCGGTCAAGATCGTCACCCACTGCGCCCGCGGCGCGATCAGGCGTTGGAGCTGGGAGGCGCTCAGGCCCTCGACCTCGCGGGAGAGCAGCTCGGCGAGTTTTTGGGTCACGCCGTGGCTACGCAGGGCGTAGGAGGCGAAGACCGGAAAGACCAAGGCGGCGATCTCCATCACGATCTGCATCGCCGCCGCTCTAGCGGAAAACGCCCCCGGTAAAAAGGAATTTATTTCCGCGCCGAAGGGCGTTAGCCTCCCGCCATGGCCCACACCCCTCGCATCCTAGCCTTCGCCGGCAGCACCCGCCGGGACTCTTTCAACAAAAAACTGCTGCGGGTGGCCGTCGCGGGCGCCCGGGCCGCGGGCGCCGAGGTGACGGTCTTGGACTTGAAGGAGCTCCCCCTGCCCCTCTACGACGGGGACCTCGAGGCCGAGGGCGGCCTGCCGGATAACGCCAAAAAACTGAAGGCCTTGATGAAGGGGCACGACGGTTTTTTGATCGCCGCGCCGGAGTACAACAGCTCGATCTCGGGGGTCTTGAAGAACGCCATCGACTGGGCCTCCCGCGCCGAAGCGGGCGAGGCCCCCCTGGCCTGTTTCACCGACAAGGCCGCCGCCCTGCTCAGCGCCTCGCCGGGCGCCTTGGCCGGCCTGCGCGGCCTGGCGACGCTGCGCTCCATCCTGCACAATATCGGCGTCCACGTCCTGCCGACTCAACTCGGCATCCCGCGGGCCCACGAGGCCTTCGACGCCGAGGGCGGCCTGAAAGACCCCAAGCTACGGGCCAAGGCCGAGCAGATCGGCGCCGCCCTCGCGGAATTCCTGCGGCGGCATCGCGGGTAATTTTTCGATCGGCTTGTTTTCGCGGACCGTCAGCGCCGCAGCTTCGCGGCCGCGAAGCCCCAGGCCATCCCCGCGACCAGGCCGAAGGTATGGGCCCAGTTGGCGACGTTTCCGATCAGGCCGGTCCAGCAGAGCACAAACCAAATAATCATCATCGTGACGACGCCTTGATTGAGCGAGAGGCCAGAGGACGGATCGTAGCGCCCGCGGATCCAGCAGTAGCCGAGCAGGCCGTAGACCACGCCCGACATCCCGCCGAAATTGGGGCCGGCGAGGAGGTACTGGCCCAGGTTGGAGAGGATCGCGACGGCCAGGACCAGGATGGAAAAATAGAGGGAGCCCTGGCGGCGCTCCAGCTCGGAGCCTAGGTCCTTGAGCCAGAGCATGTTGAAGAGGATGTGGAGGACGCCGCTGTGGATGAAGATCGGCGTGACCAAGCGCCAGATCTGGCCGTGCCGGATCTCGGGCAGGCCGCCGCTCCACTGGAGGTAGGGGCCGACCACGTCGTAGCGCGTGATGAAGAAATAATCCAAGAGCTCGTTGGAACGGTCGGCCATGGCCAAAAGCGTGATGGCGACGCTGAGCAGGATCAGGATGCCGGTCACGGGCCCGACGCTGGTGTCGAGCCGGTGCCAGTGGGTGCGGACGTCGATCACCGGCGATCGCTTCGCAAGCCGCTCCTCCCGGGCGCGGATCGCCCCGGCGGACGCCCCCCGCCCGCGGTAGGCCTCGGCCTCGGGATTGCTTTGGAATTCCGAAAAAAACCGTTCGGCGGCCGACAGGTGGCGGTCGTCGCGCACCCAAAGCTGATAGCCGTCGGCCTCTTCCTCCACTTGGTTGGGGATGCCGTTCACCAGTAAGAAGTCGCTGAACTTCCTGGCTTGATTTTTCTGGGAGAGGGTTCCGATCATGCGCATGCGACGCCGCGCTCCTTTTCGGCGGTTTGCATAGCCCAGGGGCGAGGCCGGACGGAAGCGGAATCGGGGCCCGACGGAGAAACCGTTATTTTCAGGGAATTTCCCGGTACAGGATCTCGACGACCTCGAGCTCGCGAATCCCTTTCGGGGTGCGGAACTGAACCAGATCGCCCACCTTCGCCTTGAGCAGGGCCCGGGTCAGCGGCGAGATCCAGCTGATCTTGCCCCGGCCGGGATCCGCCTCGTCGATGCCGACAATCGCGTAGGTCTTGCGCTCGCCCTCCTCGTCCTCGACCGTGACGGTGGCGCCGAAGAAGACCTGCTCGGACTTCACCTGGAGGGGATCGACGACCTCGG
>SZOV01000111.1 GCA_030263375.1 Deltaproteobacteria bacterium PRO3 | reverse complement strand
CGCACCACCTCGTCGTTGAGCAGGTGATAGCGGTGCAGCGGCGACATGTTCTCAAGGGTCAGGGCCTCTTCGGCCAGGGTCGGCAGGGTACCGATCATCAGAAAATGCAGCCCACGCCCCTCCGCCTCGCGGTCGACGCGCGCGCCCAGCACGTCCAGCTCCGCGCGCAGGGCGGAGAGCAGGCCCGGCTCCAGGGGATGCGGATCGCTGTTCAATTCGAGGTTGAAGCGGGAGAGCTCGGGGACCAAGTGGGGATCGGCCACCGCGGCGAGGATGGCCTGGTTCTCGGGAGCGGGCCGTTGCCCGCCGTCGACCAGACAGAGCTCCAGCTCGAAGCCGGCGCACTCTCCGCCCTCTTCCCCGTCCGCGCGGTCGAACCAACGGCCCAGGGCCTCGGTCTCCTCGCCGAGGCGGGCGACAAATCGCGCGAAATCGGCCTCTGCAAAGCGCTCCTGGCGGACTTCTTCCCCCATGCGACCTCCCCCCTAAGAATAGCACCGGGGCGGCGGCCGGGCCTACGGTTTTGTCGGGGCGCCGGCCTCGCGGAGGTAGGCCAGCAGCTGGTCCATCTCGGCGGGAGAGATCATCATCTTGGGCATCTGGATCTTATATTGGGCCTTGAGCTCGCGGGCGATGGGGTCCTGCTCCACCATGGTCACCGGGTCGGCGATGTAACGCCGGATCCAGGCCTCGTCCCGGCGGGAGAAAAGGCCCTGGAGGTCGGGCCCGACCTTCACCCCCTCGCCGAGCGTGTGGCAGGTGGTGCAACCCTTGGCCTTGAAGAGCCTAGCCCCCTCGACGGCGGGCGTGGCGGCGTCCTGCGGCGAGGAGGCGACGCTGCAGGCGCCGAGCAGGAAAAGAAGCGGGAGCATTTTCCGGAAAGACATGGGCGCTGCTTAGCCCAGCGGCGAAGGCCCCGTCAAGACGGCGGGCGCTAAGGAAACGAGCGGTGGTTTTTTGAGGCCTCCTTTGCTATTTCGGAGGCATGGAACTCGGTCCGCGCGGCCTGCGCCTTCTGCTCAACCTCTATCCGCCGTATCTCTTCACCCGGACCAAGGTGAAGTCGATCTCCCCCGATTGGCGCGAATGCGTCGTCGAGCTGAAGAAAAGCCTGCTCACCCGCAACTACGTAGGCACCGCCTTCGGCGGCAGCCTCTTCGCCGCCACCGACCCCTTCTACATGCTGATGCTGATCAAGATCCTGGGCATCCAGGACTACATCGTCTGGGACAAGGCTGCCGAGATCCACTACCAAAGGCCGGCGCGCTCGACGGTGACCTACCGCTTCGTCATCACCGACGAGGCACTCGCCGCGATCCGCCGCGACTTGGAGAGCACGGGCAAATCCCTGCCGAGATTCGAGGTGAAGGGAATCGACCGCGAGGGACACACCTGCGTGACCGTCGTCAAGACGCTCTACATTCGGAAGAAAGACCGCGGGGGCCGGTCTACGGACGACGAGGCACCGGGATAAGGGACGCCGGGCTTATTTCTTCAGCAAAGCGGCCTCGAGCTCGGGGGTCGCGGCGATCTCGATCTCCATCTTGAAGGGCTTCTCCGAGAGATAGCCCAGCGAGACGTCCCAGCGCAGGTTGTTGCCGAAGACCTGGGTCGCGTTGCTGCGGATCACCTCGGTGGGGGAGAAGAACTCGAACTGGAAGGTCATCGCGTTCAACATCAGGACCTCCATGTCCTTGGAGAATTCGACGGAGTCCTTGTCTTTCTTCTCCGGCTTTTTCTTGGGCTTCTTGGGGGGCGCGAAGCTTCGGGTGATGACCAGGCTGTTATTCGGGCCCTTCTTCACCTGATAGTCGTTTTTCTGCGAAAAGATCTCGTCGAAGACTTCCTTGCCTTCTTTTTTATCCTTCCCCGAATCGGGCTTTCCGATGCCCTGGTAGATCTGTCCGATACGGGTCAAGGAATCCATGGCCGCCGCCAAGGTGAAGGTGGTCTTGCCGTATTCGGTCTTTTCCGTCTTGCCCTTCAATTGAACGGAGCCCGCCATTTTTTGAAACATCGCCTCGATATCCCGCTCGGCCTCCTTTTGCTTTTCATCCTCCTTCTTCTTGTCGGGGATGTCGGGCAGCTGGATACTGAGGGTGAAGTCGACGCTCCCGTCGGGCTTGAGCTGAGTGACTTCGTTGAACTCCAGGCAGCCGGTGAGCAGGGCGAGGGTCAGGGCGATGCCGGCGAGTGAAGCGATTTTCATGGGATCTCCTCGGGTTTGATGAAAAGTTTCAGCTTGGCGGCCCCGGGCTCCCAGGCGGGGAGCTCCAAGAGCGCCGCGGCGGCGCGGGGCAGCACCGCCTCGCGCGGCGGCAGGCCCCAAAGCAAGGCCGCGAGCAGCAGTCCCAGGTTGGGCATGTGCCCCACGAGGACGATCCCCTCTTCCGGCCGCTTGCGGAGCGCTTCCAAGGCGGCGGCGACCCCCGACAGCGGCAGGAGCCAGGATGCGGTCTCGATCTCGAGACCCCATTGCGCCTGGAAGGCCTCGGCCGTCTGTTGGGCCCGGCGGAAGGGGCTGCTGAGCATGGCCTGGGGAGCCGCCGACGCCTCGGCGGCCGCTCGGGCCGCCACCTTCGCGACATCCTCGAGGCCCCGCGGCGTCAAGAGCCTCGCCTCGTCGCTGGCGGCGTTCGTCTCGCACTCCCCATGCCGGATCAACCAGAGCTGCATCCCTCGCTTGTAATCGAAATGGCCGAAGAATCCAGTATAATCGACCCATGCGCTTCTTCGCGGACGAAATGCTCGGCAAGCTCGCCCGCTGGCTGCGACTGGCCGGCGTGGACGTGGCCTATCGCCGGGAGATCCCCGATCCGGATCTGGTCGCGGCGGCGCGGCGCGAGAACCGCATCCTCCTCACGCGGGACACCCGTCTGATCCGCACCTTGCGGCCGGAGGAATTCCTCTTCATCAGTCGGGACCGGATGGAGGAGCAGTTTTCCGAATTCCGCGAGCACTTCGGCGCGGCCCTCGCGGAGGCCCGCAGCCTCAGCCGCTGCGCGGAGTGCAATACCCCCCTTCTCCCCCTCCCCAAGGCCCAGGTGGAGGGCCGGGTTTGGCCCTACGTCTTCGCCTCCCAGTCCGCCTTCACCGGCTGCCCCGTCTGCGGGAAGATTTATTGGCACGCCACCCATGTCGAGAAGATCCTCCGTCGCCTGGAGCGACTGCGCGGAAACCCCTAAAAAAATTCAACCCAAGCCGCGCTTGACGCGTTGCCCTTTAGTGAATATTTTCTGTCTGGGTCGCGCCGCGACGTGGCTTTGTGGAGGATTTTGTTATGGCTAAACGGGTGGTGCTGTTTCTCTTGGTCAACTTCTTGGTGGTGGTGACCATCTCGGTCCTCCTCAACCTGCTCGGAGTCCGGCCCTACCTCAACCAATACGGCCTCGACTACACCTCCCTCGCCGTCTTCTGCCTGATCTGGGGCATGGCCGGTTCGCTTATCTCTCTGGCGCTGTCCCGGCAGATGGCCAAATGGACCATGGGCGTCCAGGTGATCGACCCGCAAAGCCCGGACCCCGCTGAACAAAGGCTGTTGCAAACCGTCTACCAATTGGCGCAGAGCGCCGGCCTGCGCGACATGCCCGAGGTCGGCGTCTACGACTCGCCCGAGCTCAACGCCTTCGCCACCGGCCCCACCAAGTCCCGCTCCCTGGTCGCCGTCTCCACCGGCCTGCTGCGCAGCATGGACCGCGACGAGGTCGAGGGGGTGCTGGGCCACGAGATCTCGCACATCGCCAACGGCGACATGGTGACGATGACCCTGCTCCAGGGCGTGGTCAACGCCTTCGTGATGTTCCTCTCGCGGGTGATCGCCTACGCGGTCTCCGCCGCCCTGCGGGGCGACCGCGACGACCGCGGCATCTCCTACGGAGTCTTTTTTCTGGTGCAGATCGTCCTCGAGATCTTCTTCATGATCCTCGGATCCCTGGTGGTGGCCTGGTTCTCGCGCTACCGCGAGTACCGCGCCGACGCGGGCGGGGCCCTGCTGGCGGGCCGCCAAAAGATGGTCTCGGCCCTCCAGGCCCTGCAGCGGGCCTACGACGTCGTCGACCCGCACAAACACCCCTCGATCCAGACGATGCAGATCTCCGGGCACGGCAAGGGCTTTCTCAAGCTCTTCTCCTCGCACCCCCCGCTCGAAGACCGCATCCGCAGGCTTCAAGAGGCCGCCTGATCCACCTCGGGGAAGGCCGCAAGCTCACGTGGGTTCCAAGCTGGAATCCAGTCCCTCGCGAACTTTCCCGCCTCGGACCTTGCGATCACGGCGCTCCTCCTTTCCTCCGATCAAGACCACCACGCTCGGCAGGATCAAGGCCGCGGCCAGGAGCGTCCGGGGACCGAGGGCCTCCCCCGCCACCGCCCAGCCCAATAACAGGGCCACGACCGGGTTGACGAAGGCATAGGTCGAGACCCGGGTCGGCGTGCTGTGCCGCAGGATCCACAGGTAGGCCGAGTAGCCCACGATGGAGCCGAAAAAGATCAGGTAAAGCCAAGCCGCGACCGAGGCGGCGGAGATGCGCGCGGGCTCGAAACCCGCCCATTCCCCGCGGAAGGTCCCCAAGACCAGCAAAAAGGCCCCGCCGCAAAGCATCTGCAGGGCTGTCGACCACCACGGCGAGGTCGGCATCCGCAAAAACCGCGAGAGCGCCGAGCCCAAGGACCACCAAAAGGCGGCGCCGAGGATCGCCAGGGCCGGCACGAGCGGTACCGCCCCCATTCCCCCAAAGCCCTTGGGAAAGAGGAGGACAAAGACCCCCGCAAATCCGACCAGGGCCGCCAAGGCGCTGAGCGGGGAGATACGCCTCAAGCCGCCGCTGAGCCGGTCGAGGAAGATCATCCAAAAAGGCGTGGTCGCGATCAGCATCGCCGTGATCCCTGAGGGGACGCTTTGCTGGGCCCAGACGACGCTCCCGTTGCCGCCGGCCAGCAAAAGAATGCCGACGATCGCGGCGCCGCGCCAATCGGCAGAGACGGGACGCGGACCACCACGGGCCAGGAGAGCCAAGGCGAGGATTAACCCGCTCAGGAAAAACCGGGCGCCGGCCATCAGGAAGGGCGGCAGGGTCTCGATGGCGTAATGGATGGCCAGGTAGGTGGAGCCCCAGATCAGGTAGACGGCCGCGAAGGCGGCGTAGAGACTGAGGCGCGAGGCGGTCGGAGTCGATGGGGCGTCGGGCATAACTTCGGCAGGTCCTACCACGATCTCGGCGGGGGTCAACGCCTCCAGCAGGACGCCGTCCTCCCCTTCCGCCTCCCAGGCTTCTCCGGGACCGAGGATATAATCCACCCCGTCCCCGTCGCGGGTGGCCCAGACCCGCCCTCGGACGCAGCGCAGCCGATAGGCCGTCCCGCGAAAGGCGGGGCGCCACAGCTGCCGTTCCCCCAAGGTAATCGTCCAGGCCTTCATGACCCGACTATGAGCCCGCGCGAGAAAACAATACAGATTCAATCAAAATAAATTGTGACCATAACAGTTTGTTTTGATATAAAACTGTACCTGAAACGTTTTCGACGGACTGTGCATGCCGCTCGAGGTCCAAATCGGGTAACTTTCGTTTCATGGAAAGAGCCGAAGCCAAACTCTACGAGCAAGTCGCCGGAGGCATCGCCCGCCAAATCCGCGAGGGCGTGCTGCGCGCCGGCGAGCGCATCCCCTCGGTGCGCCGCACCAGCCGCCAGCAGCGGGTCAGCGTCTCCACCGTCCTGCAGGCCTATTTCCTCCTGGAAAACCAGGGCTTGATCGAAGCGCGACCCCAGTCGGGCTTTTACGTGAAGCCCCGCCCGCAGGCCCCTCCTCCCGAACCCACGATCTCCGCCCCGCCGGCCTCGGCGGTGCGCCTGAGCTCGGGCGACTTGATCGCCGAGGTGCTCGCCTCCACCCGAGACCCCGAAGTGGTGCCGCTGGGCGCGGCGGTGGTCTCGCCGGAATTGATGCCCGCCAAGACCCTGGCCCGCCTCACCGCCGCTTTGGCCCGCGAGTCCTGCGCCAAGGCCTTAAGCTACGAATTCCCGCCGGGCCTTCCGGCCCTGCGCCGCCAGATCGCCAAGCGCGGCCTCGAGCTCGGCTGGGCCTTCAAACCCGACGAGGTCCTGATCACCAACGGCTGTATGGAGGCCCTCAACCTCTGCCTGCGCGCGGTCGCCAAGGCCGGGGACACGGTCGCCGTCGAATCCCCCTGCTACTACGGCATCCTCGAGCTGATGGAGAGCCTGGGACTGAAGGCCCTCGAGCTGCCGACGCACCCCCGGGAGGGCCTGAGCCTCTCGGCCCTGACCGCCGCGCTCCGCCGACACAAGGTGAAGGCCCTGATCACGATCCCGAGCTTCCTCAACCCCTTGGGCAGCTGCATGCCCGAGGAAAATCGGAGAGCGCTGGCGCGCCTGATCGCCAAGCGGCGCCTGCCCCTGATCGAGGACGACATCTACGGCGATCTCTACTTCGAGGCCAATCGCCCCAAGCCGATCGCCGCCTTCGACCGCGAGGGCTGGGTGCTGTTCTGCTCCTCCTTCTCCAAGACCCTGGCCTCGGGCTTCCGGGTCGGCTGGACCCTGCCGGGACGCTTCCGCCCCATGGTCGAAAAGTTGAAACGCAACACGACCCTCGCCAACGCCACGCTCCCGCAGATGGCGGTCGCGGAATACTTGCAAAACGGCGGCTACGAGCGCCACCTGCGCCAGCTGCGCCGGGCGCTGCAAGACAACGTCCGGCGCGTGAGCGAGGCGGTGGCGCGGCATTTCCCGAAGGGCACGCGGGTCTCGCGACCCGAGGGAGGCTATGTCTTGTGGGTGGAATTTCCGAAGGGGGTGGACGCGCTCGCCCTGCACCGGCGGGCCCTCGCCGAACAGATCAGCATCGCGCCGGGGCCGATCTTCTCCGCCAAGCAGAAGTACCGCAACTGCGTCCGGCTCAATTGCGGCCATCCCTGGTCCGACCGGATGGACGCCGCGCTGCGGCAGCTGGGGGAGATGCTCCGGCAGGGCATCGCATGAGAGAAAGGTCCCTCAGGCTTACCCCGCCACTTCGCCGGGCAGTTGCATAAATTTTCGGCAAGCGAAACCTTTCGCTTAGGTCCGAATTCATCCGAAAAATTTTTCCTCCCGGAAATCCTTGCCCTTTCCCCTCCTACCGACCCAAGTTAAGTGGCATGCCGATTGCTTCTCTTCACACCGATGAAGTTGTCCGCTTACCACCGGCTTTGGCCAAGGTCGTCCCGAACGGCGATTTTCGCGGCGATTCTGCTGGCTTGTCTCACCGCCTCGCTTTCGGCCGCGGCCGCGCCCCCTGAGGTGAAGACACGCCAGTTCGACGGCCTGACCCTGGAATACCGCCTTCAGATCGAAAACAACCCCCGCGTCGCCTACGACGGCCAAGCCTTCGTCCGCACCGAGGCTGGAAAGCGAATTTATACCGTCCTCCTGAATCGCGCCTATTTCGAACGGGAAGGCGGAGAGATCTTCGATCGCCTGTCTAAAGGAAGCGAGCCGCAGCGCGATAGTCCGGAAGCCGGCGAAGGCATCGCCGTCTTGGAGACGGATTGGTTTTCCCCGGGACACATTCCCGTCGCCGGGCTGCGCACGCTGCAGATCCAACTCGAAAACGCGGCCTGGCGGGACTTGCACGAGCGCTGCGTCGCCACCCAAGCCTCCGCCCGCAAAGCGCGGCGAGATTTCGTCCGGGCCTTCGCGCGGGCGCGCCTGGCCAGCATCGAAGAACACGAGGTCTCCCACCTGATCGACCTCGCCCGAGGCGGAGACGAGGCAAGCCCCGACTTCGCGCGGGAAACCGAGCTGAAGGCCTTTTACGCTGAATTGGCCCGCGGCGGAAATCCCCTCGACTCCATGTCCCAGGCCTTGGCCGGCCTCCTCGACGAGGTCCGGCGCGGACGCACGGTGGACTACAGCCGCGAAAAGGTCGCCGCCGTCCTGAGGTTCCTCCGCGCTTCGCCGAACTTGCGCCGCCGCATTCCCGAGCTGCTCCGCGCGGACGGCCCGCCGAGTGGGAGCGCCGAGGTCCTAGCCATCGCCGGGAACCGGCTCTTGGCGGAAAATCCTCCGCAATAACATCCCCAAAAATAATTCATCGGGGGCCCCTTGCCCCTTTGGCGTTTCGGACTTAGAATGAATCCAAGATGTGGAAGAAGCTCCTGCCGCTTTGCTGTTTCCTCGGCCTTTTTCTCGCCGTGACCGGATTGGCCAAGGGCCGAACCGAGGTGCACGTCTGCAAAATGGCCATGAAAAATTGCCATTCCTGCTGTCCAGCGGCCCTGCAAGCGCATTACCCGCAGTGCTGCGCGGTCTATCCGGGGGCGGGCGTGGCCGCGCTCAGCCTCTCCCAAAAGGCCGAAGAAGTCGCCAAGACCCAAGCCAAGGCCTGGCCCACGATTTTGCCGAAAATGAATCCCATGCAGATCGCGCATCTGCACGCCTACGGATTCGAATCCCCGCCGGGGGATCGTGAATCGGTACCACGCTTTCTTCGACACCTGCGCCTCTTGAATTGAGCCCTGCCCTATTCTCGTTCGTTCCAGCGAAATATCCGTGAAAACGTCAAAAGGAGATTTTTTATGAAGAACGTCTTGAGATTCTTTGCGGCGTCGCTCGCGATGTCCGCGCTCCTGCCCGGCGCATGGGCGGGGATCGACTATACGAAATACAACGAGGAATATAAGGCCGAAAAGAGCGCCTCTTCTCAAGCGGAAGAAGGAAAACGCTTCGAGCACAGCAGTAAATACCAGCGCGAAATGCCGGCCAAGGAAAATCAACTACCGACGAAGGAACGGGACCTCAACCGCCCCACCCCTCGTTCGGACGTGACAAAATAATGCGCAAGGTCCGGCGGGAGGGCGTCCTTGGCGCCTTCCCGCCGCTTTTTATCCGGAAACCGCAATATTTTTCACGGCTTCAACGCCTAGGTCTTTCCACTTAAGCCTCTGAAATCAAGCAACTTTTTTCCTTCGCCTCCGAAAAGGGAGCGATGTCCCCAAGCCCCTTTCCATCGCGGCGAACCTGCCTCCTGCTCCTGGCTTTCGCCCTGCTGTTTCCCAGGCTCGCATCGGCGGTCGTCGACAACACGACCTGCGGCGTGCTTTCCAACGCCGATTCGGTCGAAGACTTCCACTCCCTACGCCGTAAGGTCGAGGAGGGCTACAACCGCGCCAGCAACCGGATGTGCACCGAGCTGATCCGCTTCGAGGGCGGGCAGGAATACGAGATACGATTGCAGGACACGCTGAGCCTGCGCAGCGAGGGCGATCTCGACTGCCCCGCCGGGCCGGGCAAGCCCGCCGTTTGCGGCGACGGCTGGGGGCTGATCCTCGACGGCAGCACCTCTCCCTCAGTAGTGTTGGACGCTACCAGCCTGCCGCCGGGGACCTGCGCCCTGCGCCTGCAGGCGAATCGCGTCCTGGTGCGGGGCCTCAAGATCAAGGTGCAGCGCCGGGAAGACGCGGTCTGCGATGAGGGAAATCACAACGACCTCAGCGGCGTCGAGATCGAGGCCGACGACGACCGCCCCTCTCCCTCGCCCACGCCGGAGCCGCCTTCGCCCAGCCCGACGCCTCCGCCCTCGCCGACTCCTTCGCCGACGCCGCCGGCCAGTCCCACTCCGTCTCCGACCCCGGCGCCCACCGCGACGCCTTCGCCC